>CAKUKT010000053.1 GCA_934663655.1 uncultured Victivallaceae bacterium | reverse complement strand
CATAAGCACAGATGCGGAACCGCAACCGACGCGCCTTCCGGATTTCCGGAATGCCGGGAAACGCCAGCAGCGCAAACTCCTCCCCGTCATCTCCGGTGATGCTGACCGCTCCGGCAACTACCCGATCCTCGCACCATGCTTCACAACGGAAGTGATTCCTGCCCCGCACCAGCAGCAGGTCTCCGGGAGCCAACATCACCTCCCGGCGCGCATCTTCAGGCAGATGCCAGCTCACATACCGGCCGCCGAGACCGGTCACAAACTCCTCCGGATCGGCCAGCAACTTCATTCCATTGGCGCCGGCGGCGGCGGCAAACCCCTTTATCGCGACCGCCGCCTGCTGCGCGACGGCGGCGGCACGGCGGCGACGAATCAGTTCAGGTTCGCCTTCCGCAGGGAACTCCTCCCGGCTCCCGAGATCGAACCGAACACACTTTGCGTCCAACGCGGCAAGCGCAACTTCATACATATCCCCGGCCGTTTTAAATTCAATTGGTGAGCTGGCAATCTCATCGAAACCGTGTCCGGGAGTTTTGACGATCGGCCAGAAAACCGTCTCCGGAACCTCTCCAGTGTTTATCAACACCAGCACCGCCCGAGTTCCATCGCCACGCAACACGGCGAGGGTATTACCTTCCGGCGCGGAGATAATCCGGACCGGCACTCCGGCGGCAAAAGCCGGATGGTGATTGAGTAGAGCATTCAAACGACGGATCAACTGCGTCAAATTGGGCTCGGCGCCGAAGTTCAACGCACCATTGCCGTGAACGTCAATCTTTTCGGTGGCGAAAAATTCCGCTCCGTTGGCGAAACCGAAGGCCCCGTCCACCGACAGCAGCGCATTGACCAGAAAACGCAGCCGGGAAAATTCCCTCCCGGCGGCTGCCAGCCGGTTGTTGTCGTGGGTTTCGGCAAAATTTATCAGCGTCCCGCAGTGTTCGCAGATGTCGAGCATGCGCGGATAATAGGAGCGGATTTCCGCGGCGGAGTAGTTCTGGAACAACTCCGAATATCCCCAGTCAAGCCCGACTCCTCCCAGCAGGCGGCGTTCCGTTGCTTCCGGCCCCCCGAGTCCCTCGAGCAGAAACAATGTATCCGGATACTCCTCCCGCACCCGGGAGACAATGTAACTCCACGCCTCTTCCGGCACCATGTACCCGGCATCACAGCGGAAACCATCCACACCGCGGCGGCACCAGAAAAGAAACACTTTGGCCATCACCCGGCACACCCTGGGATCCCGATAATCCAGCCGGCAGAGGTCCGCCCAGGTCACCCCCCAGGCGCCGGGACTTTCAAATGCTCCATCCGCAGCACGGACGAAATAATCCGGATGTTCGATCTGCAGTTTTGAAGCCCATCCGGTGTGGTTGACCGGAATGTCGAGGAAAATCCGCCCCCGACGGGCATGCACCGCATCGACCAGCTCCTCGAATTGTTCCATCGGCGTGCGGCGGACATCGAAATCCGCCAGCGCCGGATCAACATTGAAATAGTCGATCGCGGCAAACGGGCTGCCGTATCTGCCCATCCGCCCATACTGTGCCGGCACCGGATGGATCGGCAGCAGTTGTACGATCCGGCACCCCAGACTGAAAATATGGTCGAGATTCGCGATCAGTTGCCGGAAGGTACCGGATGGCGGGATCACGGTATAACCATCGAGATCAAGCTGCTCAACCCCATCCGGCTGGGGCGGGGCGTGCGGCAGCCGGAGGTTGCCGCCGAACTGACGGACAAATGCGCAGTAAACCGTATTGCCGGCTACCGTCGCCGCACTCAACACCTTAAAGCGGAAATTGTCGCTCTCCGGCCAGAGAATCGCCGAACCGTCGTCGGGAATAAAACAGCATTTCGCTTCAAAAACCCCCGGTTCCGGCAACGGCAGCGTCAGCCGCCATTCGTCATTCGTTCCGGCCTCATCCATCGGCAGGTCCCGCCATGGACCGTCGACCTCCGGGACATTACGGTCGATCCTCCGGATCGCCTCCAGATGCTGGAGCCGGGCATTGCCGAGATTGGTTCTGACCACCGCCCGCCCGGAAGGGTGTTCCCTCCTGATACTGAACCGGAATGTAACCACATCACCGGTATGAAATACCGTCCGCTCCGGCGTTATTTCCTGAATCATCCGCGAAATCCTCCGCAACCATCCGGTGGCCGCCTCATCAATTCGCCCCCATTCCCGGCACCCTCAACTGTTCATCCGCAGGCACCCAGAAAATCCGTGTTTCAATGCCGCCGGGAAACACCCGGACATTGCGATAACGCCCGGACAGCGCGGTCAGCGAGTAGGACCAGAATAAGAAGGTGTAGGGCTGCTCATCGTGCAGCAACCGGGCGATTTTCCGGCTGTACTCAATACGCCTGTCCATATCGAAGGTAACTCGCAGCTCCTCGATCAACCGATCCAGTTCCGGATTGCGGTAACTGATGTGGTTGCTCCCCTCCCCTTCGATTTGCGACGAATGCCAGATCTGGTAGGGGTCGGAATCAAAACCACTCGCCCAGGCAAGCATGCATGCCTCATAATTACGGGAGTCCAGCCGCTGGATATAAACCGACCATTCGACATTCTGAATCTTCATATCCACGCCGACGGCGGCCATGCTCTCCTTGATCAGCGGCAATATCCGCTGCTGAATCGGATGTCCGGAAACCTGAAGCATCGTAAAAACAAATTTCCGCCCGTCCTTCTCCAGAATACCGTCACCATCCTCATCCCGCCAGCCCGCTTCCGCAAGCAGTTTCCGGGCTTCCTCAGGATCGTAGGGCAGCGGTTTCAAATCCGGATCGGCGTACTGCGACTGCGGAAAAAACGGAGAAACGGCGATATCCGCCAGGTCAAAATAGATGTCCCGTTTGATTTTTTCCCGGTCCACCAGCATGGTCAGCGCCTTCCGGACCCGCTTGTCGGTGAACAGTTCATTGCGCTGATTGTAGCCGATGTAGGAAAACGAAGGGAGCAGATATTTGTATTTGCGGATTTTTCCGGAGGTGAACTCCGGTATGTCGGTACGGTTCATCCACTGCTCCGGCAGCAGGCCGAGCATATCGATTTTGCCGGAAATCAACGCCTGGAATCGGGTATTCGGCAGCTTGATGATTTCAAAAACGATATATTCAAGCGAAGGCCCGATCCCCAGCCGGTTGCCGAAATAATCCGGATTGCGTCGCAGAACAATCCGTTTGTCGCGCTCCCAGCTGTCGAGCCGATACGGACCGCAACCGATCAGGAAACGGTTACGCAGATGGTCGTCATTGAATTTTTTACCGTCAAACGGCCCCGGATAAGCGTGGTAATAGTGGCGCGGCAACGGTGACATCCCCAGCGTGATCGCCATGGATCCGTAAAATGCTTTTTTCCATTTGACCACAAACTCGTAATCGTTGATCACTTCAATCGAATCAATGTCCTGGAAATAGCTCCGGAGTGGGGCACAGTTCACATCGGGATTCCGGATGACTTCGATGTAAAAGGCGAAATCTCCGGCGGTAACCTCCCGCGCCGGCACATATTCCCCGGTCACGGGATCGGTGTAGTCCTGCCACATGATTCCCCGCCGCAGCCGGATCCGGTACTGAAGATGATCGGGAGAAATCGTCCAGGACTCGGCCATCAGCGGCTGAAACTCCTCCGGCTTCTCCCAGTTGCGTTCCGCCAGAGAGGATCCGCACAGCGAGGCAATGACGCTGGCGGAGTATTCATTGGTAATGATGGTGTTCAGACCGGGGATATCATCGGACAACGCCTGAATCAACCGTCCGCCCGGTTCGGCGGCACGGTCAAAAAAGTCATAATTGGCGGCGCCGGGATCGCCGACGGAACCGACACCGGCGTTCGCGACGGTTTCAAAATGGCGGGACGGCAACTGAATCCGGCTTTGCGCCAGCCGTTCGGCCAGCTGCCGGTTGCTGCGGTGAAGCCGGTCGAGCGACTGCACGATCAGAAGTCCGAAAACGACAACCGTTGCCGTCAGCAGCACCAGCATAAATTTCGTGAATCCATCGCCGTTCATTGCCGGCTCACCTCCGGGAAATTCGGTAGGTCATGAACGCACCGAGCAGCTGAAAGAAAATATTGGGAATCCACAGCAGATATTGCGGATACAGTTGGGGATAGGAGTCCAGCGACTCACAGACGATGATCGAAAGAAAAAAACCTCCGGCCAGAATCACGCTCAGAAACAGACCGATCGAAGTTTCCCGGCGACTGGTACGGATCGCCAGCGGTAGCCCGAGCAGCAGAAACGCGATCGGCGACAATGCGAAGGCAATTCTCTGATTGAGTTCGATTTCCTGAGAAGTGGTATCGTGATTGAGCTGCTTGGTCATGCGGATTCGTGCCATGAGTTCACTCAGGCGCATGAACTTGGGACGGTTGGAGATATTCTCCGCATTGAGCTGCGCGCCGTAGTTGAAGTCGAACCGGAAAGTTTCCGCGTAAAACCGCTCCACCCCCTCACTCGAACCACCGTTACGGTCGGTAATCACGCAGTCGCGCAGTTCGACGGTCATGATCTTCTTTTTTTCGTCGATCCGAAATTCTCCGCTCTTGGCGGCGATATCCTGCGCCAGCTCGCTTTTCCCGGTGACCTTGTAGAGCTGAATATCTTTGAGCTGGTTGCCCACCTTGTCTCCGACATAGATGATGCTGTCCTCAAACTCAACCGCCTTGCCGGGTTCGAACATCGCCGCCGGCTGATTTATCACCGCCTCCCCCATGATCGTCCGGGATTTGCCGAGCAGCGGCGGCCCCACCTCCACCTGCAGATAAAGGCACAGCAGCGTCAACAAAAAGGTGATGATCAATATCGGCGACACGATCTGGAGAATCGACACCCCGCAGGCCCGCATCGCGGTGATCTCGTTGTCGGCCGAAAGCCGTCCGAAAACCAGCATCACCCCGACCATCACCGCCCAGGGGATCGTAAAGGTAAGCACAATCGGCAACACCGAAATGGTGAAACGAACGAAGTCCCACAGCGAAACTCCCCGCGAAACATATTCAAGAACTCCGACGATTCTGGCACCGACCATGGCGAAGGTCAACAGCAATATCGCCATCGAAAAAGCCAGCAGAAAACCGCGGGTAACATACCGGTTGAGAATATTCACAAATACAAAACTTTCCTGATTTTTCCGGATATCCGACCGTTTCGATAAACCCCGCCTAAAATACACGCAAAAGCGTAATTTCGCAAGTCGGCTCTAAATTTTCCACTTGATTTATCGATTAAACGGGAATATTTTATGCTCGTAGGCAACTTTAAACGGGAGATTTTCATGCTTACAGTCAGAGAATTCAGGCCCGATGACGCGGCACGGGTGGCGCAGATCATGTTTGAGAGTTTCAAAACCTTTCTCGGGGCGCGGATGAAGCAGACCAAACCGTCGCCGCCGGAGAATTATGCTCACTGCTATCACCGCAGCACTCCCCTTTCCGAATCGATCGGTTTCGTCGCGGAAACTCCGGAAGAGGGAGTGGTGGGGTTCATCTCGATATCGATCGACAAGCCCAGCGGCATCGGCACCCTCGGCGTCATCGGCGTCGATCCCGCCTGCTATGCCCGGGGCACCGGCAGCGCGCTCTTCCGTGAGGCGGAAAAATTCTGGCTTGAACACGGCGTCAGAAAAGCGTATACCTGCACCTCTTCGATAAACGAACGCGCCCAGGCATACTATTTCAAACAGGGTTTTCAGGTCGAAGGCACCCGGCGTGACCACTTCTTTCCCGGTGTCGATGAACTCAGCTTAGTCAAATATTACCGGGATGAACGTCCGATCGATTTTCAAATCCGGCCGTTCCGTAACGACGACGCCTCCGCGGCCGCCGCGCTGGTTCACTCCGTGAACAAGGCGGTACTCGGTGGTTTCTGCACGGATACAGCGCCGATGGCCGCGGCGGACTTCATCGCCGCCTCCGCGGCATCGAACGCATTCCGGGAAATCCGCAGCTTTGTCGCTGTGCTTCCTGACTCCGGCGAAATCATCGGCGTTGTCTCCGCCGACGTCATCAACGATTACGGTTTCGGCAACCTGCTCCGAATTGCGGTTCGTCCCGACGTATGCCGTCACGGAATCGGGAAAGCGCTTTTTACGGAGGTGGAGAATTTCTGGCGGGAGCGTTCCCTTCGCAAAGCGGTGGCGGCCTGTCCGGCGATCAACTGCCGGACGCTCGACTTCCTGATCGCCCGGGGCATGAAGATCGAAGAGACGCTTCTCGAACACTTCCGTCCCGGTGTCGACGAACACCATCTGGCCAAATTCTTTTCCGTCCGATGAAAAACTCCGAATCGGAAATTCTGGTCCGTCCCGGAGGCCGTCCGGGGGATTTTCTGCACGATGGAAAGCCGATTTCTCCTCCGCCGGGGTGGAAGTTCGTTCCCTCCGGAGACCCCGGGTTGACCCGAAGAATCAAAATGAGCGGCGAATTTCAGGTGCTCGTCCACCAGCGCAGAAACCGGCTCGAAAGCATCGGTCTCTGGTGTCCGGCCGAACTCGCCGACCGGATCGCCGCCGAACTCGAAACAGAACGAAATACCCCGGAATACCGGCGAAAAATGGAATCCGCCCGCCGTTCACGCTGCCGTAAACAACAGGAATACGCAACGGAATTTCGGCAGGCGGTACTCGATTTTCTTGCGTTCGCACCCGCTTGTTCCGGGATGGCCGAAGCGATCGCCGACGCGGTGACCGCCCACGCTGTCCCGGTGGGCAGCGGCACCGTCGCACGCACCGCCCGTATCCCGCTCGAACGCCGGGCCGAAGCCGCGGTTATCGCCTGGATGCGTCATCAGACTACCGCCTACGACCGCATGACGATTCCCAGGGTCAAAGGCGAACGCCGGGAGGTTCGTCGCATGCTCGCCGAGCGCTCCCGAAAATTACTTGACCGCTATCGCGCCGGCAATCCGGTCGATCCGGAAATCTGTCCGCTCGCCGCCGCCGTCGCCGCCATAAAGAAACTTCCTTCCGGGACTTGATTTTCCCCCCTGATCCGACTATATTTTCCACAAATCAGTTAACCAGTCAACTATTATCCATTTTCTGAGGACAGTCGATCATGTTGGGAACCGCTTTGACCCCGGGAGCAACCAAAGTTCTTTTCTGTGGAGCCGGAGAACTCGGCAAGGAAGTCATTATCGCGATGCAGCGTTTCGGCGTCGAAACCATCGCCGTCGACCGTTACGCCAACGCCCCCGGCATGCACGTCGCCCATCGCGCCCATGTGATCAACATGCTCGACGGCGCCGAACTGCGCCGGGTGATCGAACTTGAAAATCCCGACTACATCGTCCCCGAAGTCGAAGCAATCGCCACCGACACCCTCGTCGAACTTGAAAACGAAGGACGTACCGTCATTCCGACCGCCCGCGCCGCCCGGTTGACCATGAACCGCGAAGGAATCCGGCGGCTCGCCGCCGAGGAACTCGGACTGCCGACCAGTCCCTACCGGTTCGCCGCAAACCGCGAAGAGTTCGACGCCGCAATCGCCGAAATCGGCATCCCCTGCGTGGTCAAACCGATCATGAGCTCCTCCGGTCACGGTCAGAGCACCGTCCTTTCCCCCGCCGACGTGGAGGAAGCATGGCGAATCTCTCAGGAAGGCGGCCGCGCCGGTTCGGGAAAGGTCATCGTCGAAGGTTTTATCGATTTCGATTACGAAATCACCCTGCTGACCGTCCGACATTCCGGCGGAACCAGTTTTCTGGAACCGGTCGGACACCACCAGGTCGGCGGCGACTATCAGGAATCCTGGCAGCCTCAGGCGATGAGCCGGGAAGCTCGCCGGGAGGCGGAGAAGATCGCCGCCGCGATCACCGGCGCGCTCGGCGGACGGGGAATTTTCGGCGTGGAACTTTTCGTCAAGGGCAACAAGGTGATTTTCAGCGAAGTGAGCCCGCGGCCGCACGACACCGGGATGGTGACGATGATTTCCCAGGATCTTTCCGAATTCGATCTCCACGCCCGCGCGATCCTCGGACTGCCGATCCCCGACATCCGCTTTCTCGGCCCTTCGGCGAGCAAGGCCATCGTCGTCGACGGAAATTCCGACAGTGTGAAGTTCGATATCAACGCCGCGCTGGAACTGCCGGACACTCAAATCCGGCTTTTCGGCAAACCGCAGTTGCGCGGCCACCGGCGGCTCGGAGTCTGCCTCGCCCGCGCCGAAAACACCGACGCGGCACTCAAAAAAGTGATGGAGATGCGCCGTCGCGTCAAGACCGAGTTGTAAAAGTTTCGGGCTCAAAGCGGAAACACTGGTCCGGATAACGGCGACAGAATGATTCGAGTTCGGCGACGTAGCGGGCCATTGGTTCGCGGATATCTTCCGGCGTGACCTTGTGTTCCGGCGCAGGCAGCCGCACCGGAGAACCGAAACTCAACACCAGCCGTCGCCCGTGATCCTCAAAGGGTATGAACAATGCCGTCACCGGCACCCCGGCCCTCGCGGCCAGCACCCACGGCGACGGCGGAAATTTCGCCCGGCCGCCGAGGAACGCCATCTCCACCCCCGGCCCGCCCGCCGTCCGGTCGCCCATCACACAGACGATCTCCCCTCGCGACAACGCGCTGATGCATTCAAGCAGCCCGCCGCCGGGAGTTTCACCGGCGATGATTTCCCGAAATTCATCACGAACCCCCGGAATCGCCATCCGCTTGCCGACGGCGGCCCGGACATCCCGGTCAACCAGCAGATTGACCCGGCGGTTGAACCCGGCAAGCCCGGCCATCGCCGCCTGCCAGCACCCGAAATGGCTGCAGACAATCACCAATCCGCGGGAAGAGTCACGCAGCAATGCCGCGGCGGCGTCCCGGTTCTCCTCCACAAAGGGAATCGACCAGCCCGCATCTCCGATCCGGCGCGCAATCAGCAGCGCCTCCCCCTGCGCGGTCAACAGCCGATGTACCGCCAGCAACCGGCGGATTCCGGAGATGCCCGGCTCCCGCGCCTGAATGTAGGGCAGCGCCGCCCGGCGCGCCCGCCGGTCAAACAGGGTGTAAAACCAGGTTACCGGCGCGACAAACCAACATGCGACCCGCAAGCCGCAACAGCCGAGCAGCAGCCGGAAAAAGGCAATCCCGAGCACATTGCCGCGGGTGGCGCTGAGATTGTGTTCGCCGCCGCGGTTCATTTCGAAGCCTCCGCGCGGCGACGCCGGATTATCAGCGCGGCCGCGCCGCCGACCACCACCGCCGTCACCACGGAAAACAGCGGTGCGAGCAACAGACTGCCCAGCAGCCATTCCCAGATCCGGTGCGGCATCTGCTCGACTACGGTTCGAAAGGATAATTCGGTGAGAAATTCTCCATGACGCAGATAATACCCGAGTTCGATACACAGAAACGGCGTCACCGGCGGCATGAAAAGATTTTGAATCGCCAGCGCCAGCGCCTTGTTGAGATGAAGACGCGCGGTCACGTAAAGAATCGCCGCCGAATGAAAACCGGGAATCGGCAACACCGCCAGAAATGTTCCCGCCGCAGCCGCAGCCGCCAATCCCCCGGGGGTGGAGTTTTCATGCAGCAGCATTCGCAGAAACTCCACCGGATGACGCCAGTAACGCCAACCGTTCTCCGGCGGCGCCACCGCCACCCACCGCGGCCGCAGCGGCAGCAGTCGCAGTCCGACCAGGTGTGCGTGGATCAGTGAGATACGCAGGTTGTCGATCACCGGCCGAAAGTGCGAAATCCGCTGCCCCGGTTCCGGATAATGCACCCGGACCGGAATCGTCACCAGCTTGACGCCGCCCCAGATCAGCCGGGTCAGCACCTCGGTTTCAAAATTGTAGCGACGACAGAGACACCGCACCGCCGCCGTCGCCGCCACCGGATAAGCACGGAATCCGCTCTGGCAGTCGTCACAGCTCCGCCCGGTCTCGATGCGCAACCAGAAATCCGCGAAACGTCGACCGAAACGGCTGCGCCCCGGGATGTTGTCTCCGGAAAAATCCCGGCACCCCACCACCAGCACCTCCGCATCCGCCGCCGTCAGCACTGCGAAAAACCCCGGCAGATCGTCGGGATCGTGCTGTCCGTCGGCGTCAATGGTGATGAAAGCGGCGGCACCGCGTTCACGCAGCCAGGCAAGCGCCGAGAGGATCGCCGCCCCCTTGCCCAGGTTGCGTTCGTGGCGGATCACCGCGGCGGCTCCGGCTTCCCGCAGTTGCGCTTCCGCGTCGTCCCCGAGATCGGTGCTGCCGTCGTCAACTACCAGTATGTTGGCAGTGAACTTCCGGCAGCCGCGCACCACCCCGGCGAGCGTACCGCCGTTGTTGTAGACCGGAATTACGCACCAGATTCTGTCCGGAGGAAAAATTATCACGGCTTTCCACCCAGCTGCAGGTTGCGGAGTTTCCGGTAACCGAAACGGTGAATCATCTGGATGTCACGGTTCCGGCTCCCGGGCGGATAGACGCAGAACCGGCTGCCGGCAAATCCGGCGAGCAACAGGTTGTGCACCTCCTCCGGATTCAGGCCGGGGGCAAAATAATAGAGCGATCCCACGCCATCCCATTCCGCGGGCACCTTGCCCTCGCGGCGCGCTTGTTCGAGCAGCGGCGCCCCCGCGAGCAGCCGGATGCCGGAAAACACCGCCGTATACGCCGGTTCCAGCGAACGCAGATTGGCAATTCCCGCACGAATGGTTTCAACGGTTTCACCGGGACCGCCGAACATCACACTCGACGTGACGCCGATCCCCAGTTCAAGCATCCGACGGGCACAGCGTTCCGCCTCGGCGAATTTGAAGTTCTTGCCCAGTCCCGACAGCGTTTCATCGGTGGCCGCATCCAGCCCGAGATCGGCGGCGATCAACCCGGACTCCGCCCAGAGTTCCGGGTCGCCGTCGCGCACCCCGGCCGGAGTGATGAAACCGCTCCAGGCGATGTCCAGATGGCGGCGGATCATCTCCCGCAGCAGCGGTTCATAAAGACGCCCGGGATCGTTGAAAACCGAATCAACGAAATAGACCATCGCATCCGGAAAATTTTCCCGGATATACTCCAGGTCGCGCAACACCGCCTCCTGATCGCGCATCCGCATGACCCGGCCTTCAAGTTCCGGATAGGTGCAGTAGGCGCAATGGAACGGACAACCGCGCTTGGTTTGAACCGGCAGCATATGGGTTTCCCGGACATAAAACTCCGCAATCCGTCGATCATACCGGGCGCCGAATTGTTCCGGACCCGGCGCAGCGAACACCCGCCCCACTCC
>CAKUKT010000052.1 GCA_934663655.1 uncultured Victivallaceae bacterium | reverse complement strand
AACGCCCTCCGCTCCATTCGCGCCCTCGGCGCTCACTCCGCTCCGGGTTAGTTGGGGGAATCGTGTCGTTGGCGACATGCTTTGCCTCCGGGGCGCCCGCCCCAACCCCCGGTCAGGGCTTTCGCCCTGCAAAACCGTCCATTGTCGCACGCTGGACGTGCCTCTCTCTGCCACGGGAGCAAAAAGAAACGAACCGGCGCGAATCAAGCGCACCGGTCCGTCAAAGGAGAACCCCCGATGAAAGGTCCCTCTATAATAAGGAAAGAATGTAGAATATTATCTCAAAAAAATTGGAAAACCCGGCTTACTCATCAGATCCGAAATCAGCCATCTTTTTGACCATTTCGATCATCTGTTCCGGGGAATGGCTCTTTGCGAGTTCATCAAACTCCTTTCCCGCTCCGGGTTCGGTTGTAAACCACTCGCTTCCCTTGATTCTCATATAGGTCGCCCGGGCCCGCATGAGTTCGGCCTCGATCAGATCTTTGTCATACCGGGCCAGACGTTGCCGGTCAATCGTTTTGATGCGCTCCTCTATCTCGAGAATATTCAGCACAAACCCACGATCACTGATATTCGCATTCAGCTTCCCGTAAGTCTCTTCGAGCTGTTTAATTGTCATTTCCGATGTCACTTTGTACTGGCTGTAGCGCAGCTCATCCAGCAGCTTGTGCCGGGAGCGGATTTTGCTTCGTTCCCGGTTAATGTCATCCATGGCGCGTTCCAACATGTATTTCGCCTTGAGGAAACATTCATCCGCCGACAACGTCGTCGCGTCCCATACCTCGAGTCCGATCCAGATCAAAAGACCGGCAACACCGACCGAAATCACGGCAATGATGATTTTCCAGCGCCTTTTCATGCTTCTCCTGTCCCTTTGCTTGATGTTCAGTTCCGATGCAGATTACTATACTCGAAACCGCCCTGGTTGTCAAGCCGGGATGCGGCATACGCATCACTCGACCTGCTCCGATCGCCTGGTGCTGCGGACGCGGTAGAGCCGTTCGGTGAAGCCGCCCTCTTCGACGAATTCCCGCTCCAACCGGGCGAGCTGACGCCCGAGCAGAAAGCTCTCCTGATTGATGAGGCAGATCATCACGTTGGCGGCGCCCTCGGGTTTTTTGTCCGACTTGTCCGACTTGTCAGACCGGTCCGATACTAAAACAGCCATGAGGTTGCGCAACTGGCCCAGATCGGCGGGGCTGGCCTGCCGCACGGCGAGAGATTCCTGGCTGTCGGCAAGCCACTCCGGCAAGTGACGCTGCCGCAGAAAAGCCTGATAATCGAAGCGCAGCTCATCCTGGCTGGCCTTCGCGACATTGGTGAGTTTTAGTTCGGTCTTTTGGCTGGTGGCGGCGGCTTCGGGACCCCTCGACGATGTTGTTCGCCACGCCGGAGCGGGCCGCCTGCACCATCTGGTCATGGGTCCGGTCGTGGCGGTCGATGTACCGGGCGCAGAATGCAACGGTAGCGTTATAGATCAGCACCCCCTGGCGGCAGGTAATCAGCCGCCGGTAGCCGCCGTGTTTCGGAATCAATGGCTCTGCCACGATACTTCCCCTTTCCGTCTGACCGGCCCGCCAAGGCCAAACGTTTATTGCAGGCAGAAATATGAGTAAAAAAGCCACCTCTCCCAGCTAAATCATCGGCTCTTTTTCGCTCTGGAGACTTGCGTGATTCCGGATGTCCACTCCGCGTTATTCGCTTTCGGAAAATCCTTTTGAACCGCCGGAAATCAGCCGCCGGAAAGCGTAATTTTAAGTTGGTTATTTCGAGGGCGCCGCGGAAACTTCAAGCATTCTGACGATCGGGCGACGGGCACGTTCGATCAAGTCAACCGGCAATGTCACTTCGCGTTCGGGGTGCTCAAGTGCCTCAACGATATTCACCAACGTAAGCTTTTTCATATTGGGACAGAGCGGTTCCGGTGCAATCGTGAAGAACTCCCGGTCAGGATTCTCCTTCCGCAGCCGATGAACTATTCCTGATTCGGTACCGATGATGAAACTTTGCGCTGACGATTCCCGCACTGCCCGCAGCATCCCGCCCGTACTGAGTGCGAAATCCGCCTCCCTGACCACTTCCGGAGGACATTCCGGGTGAATAAGCACCGGTGCCCCCGGATGAACCGAACGCGCTTCAACGATCATTTCCGGAGTTATCTGGTTGTGGGTCGGACAATATCCCGGCCAGAGTTCAAGTTTACGCCCGGTTTCGGCCATCACGTTTGCACCGAGATTCCGGTCGGGGAGAAACATGATCCGGCGATCCGCCGGCAGGCTTCGGATGATTTTGGTGGCGTTCGCGGAGGTACAGCAGATATCCACCTCCGCCTTGACTGCAGCGGTGGTATTTACATAAGCCACGAGGATGGTGTCCGGGTGTTCCGTCCGGTATTCATGCACCGCCTCCGCCGTCGCCATGTCGGCCATCGGACACCCCGCCGAAGAATCCGGATGCAGAACCCGGGAACCAGGAGAGAGAACCTTCGCGGTTTCCGCCATGAAGGAAACTCCCGCAAAAACGATTACCGGGGCCTGCGCATCCCGCGCCTTTATACTCAATTCCAGCGAATCCCCGACGAAATCCGCGATATCCTGCACTTCTCCAGATACATAATTATGGGCAAGTATCACCGCGCCAAGTTCCCGGCGACGACGATTTATCCGTTCGATCAGTTCATGTTTATCCATGGTCTTTTACCTCCTGACCGGTAAAGATTATTTTCTGATTTATGCGTACTGCCCGCAAAGGGCAAAAAAACGATCCGGGAACTTCATCTCTCCCGGAACAGCGACGCCAGCCGCGACGCCAGCAACGAACATTCAAAGGTCAGACGGTCGAAATTCCGTCGTTCCGGCGCGTCTCCGAAAAAACCCACCGCGTGGTAATCATTTCCACGACCAACCGGAAAGCAGACGCTCCAGCGACGTCCAACCTCCCGGAGCAGCAGATAACCGTGCCCAACCGCCTCATCAAAACGACGGCGGAAGGTCTCCAATTCCCGCCGGGGGTTGTAGCGCTCTCGATTGATAACCCGCTTCAACCACTCCTCTCCGGCAGTCCGGTCCCCCCGCGCTGCAAGTATCACCAGCGCCAGACCGGAACGCCACGGCGCATAATCTGATGATACCGGCGCGGAATACAAATTCGCTCCATCGGTACGGCACAGAAAAATCAATTCATCCCGGTGCATCACTGCAAATATACCGTTCACTTCCAGCATTGCCGCCCGTTCCCGCAGCGGCGGTTCCACCTGCCGCCGGAGAGGCGAACTGCGCAGCGCCTGCTGACCGATTCTCACCATCCCGAATGAGGGACGGAATATACTGCGCCCGTGCTTCTCAATCATCCCCGCTTCCACCAGATCCGCGGTAATGCGGCTCAGCGTCGGCCCCGGAATCGCCAGTTTTTCACTGAGTTCGGCAAACGAAATTTCTCCGTTCGCACCGGCTACCGCGTCGGCTACCGCAAAGGTCTTGGCAAGCAGCAGGTTTTTCATCTCAACTTCGCGTCTGCGAACGCATCCGTTCCGCAATCGCAGCGGCAACCGGCGGCGGCACATATCCGGTGATGTCGCCTTCCAGTCTCGCCACCTCTTTGATCAAACTCGAGGAGACGAAGGAGTTTTTCAGCGTCGGCATCATGAATATCGTTTCGCACTGCGGACGCAGGTTACGGTTCATCAACGCCATTTGGAGTTCATATTCGAAATCGGAGAATGCCCGCAGACCCCGCAGCACCGCCTGCGCTCCGTAGAGAACTATCGCCTCCACCAGCAGACCTTCAAATTTAACCACTTCAACATGACTGAGATTTCGGCAGCTCTCCTCGATCAACTGCCGCCGCTCCTCCAGCGAAAACATCGGACTTTTGCCGGAATTGACCGCCACCGCGACTATCACCCGGTCAAACAACTGGCCCGCCCGGATCACCAGATCGAGGTGTCCGTTGGTGAATGGATCGAATGATCCCGGGTAAAGAACTGTTTTCATGCTCAGGAGAACTCCAAATTTTTATCTTTTCCGAATTGACTCGGCGTCGGTCGCAGTGTATGTTATACTCATAATATATCTTACAGTAACGGTTTTTTCAATTTTGCGCAGTTTCATCAGATTTTCTTCTCCGCTCCCTGAACCGCCACTGCGTCTGGTGTTCGGCTTCGGCGTCTTTGACGGGGTCCACATCGGACACCGGACCATTATCGCCAATCTTAGTGAGATGGCGGCGGCTTCCGGAGCACACCCCGTTGCCGTGACCTTTTCTCCCCACCCGCGGGCGGTGGTCTGTCCGGACGACCCTCCCGCACTGCTGCTCCCGCTCGAAGAGAGGCTGCGGCTGCTGCACGAAGTCGGCGCCGGATACACCGGCGTGATCGACTTCACCGCCCAATTCGCTGCGCTTTCTCCGGAGCGTTTCCTCGCCGGCATCTGCGGCGGCAACTCTTTTTCAGTGTGCGGCATCTGCGTCGGCGAAAAATGGCGTTTCGGTCGGTTTGGCGCCGGAGACACCGCTTTCCTCGCCCGTTGGTGCAGCGAGCATTCGCTGGCTTTTCGCGCCTGTCCGGAATTAACTGTCGAGGGGCGCGGGGTAGTGAGTTCGACCGCAATCCGGCGTCTCACCGCGGCGGGAGAACTTGACGCCGCCGCAGAGATGCTGGGGCGCTGGTGCCGGATTTTCGGTCGGGTCGTGCATGGTTTCCGGGTCGCCGGCGGCATTCTTGACGCCCCGACCGCGAACCTCGAACTTGCCGCCGGCGTTGTGCCGCCCGACGGAGTTTACTGCGGCGGCGTCCGACTGGACGGCGAAATTTATCCTGCTGCGGTTAATATCGGCCGTGCCCCCACTTTTGATTACGGGCGGAAAGTGCACCGGATCGAAGCCCATCTGCCCGGGTTCTCCGGTGAACTGTATGGCCGGGAAATCGAATTGGAACTTTATCGCCGCCTGCGTCCGGAACGCGCTTTCGCCGACGCCGGCGAACTCAAGCGGCAGATCGCCGCCGATATCAGTGAAGTTGTCGCGGTTTTCAGCGAATATCAAAGGAGGAGCAGGTCATGATCATCGGAATGGGAATCGACATCGTGGAAGTGGAACGTATCTCCGGAATTATGAACCGCCATGCCGAGGCTTTCACCCGCCGGGTTTTCACTCCTTCCGAAATTGCGCTCGCCGCCGAACGCCGGAACGATCTGCTTTTCTTTGCCGGACGCTGGGCCGCCAAGGAGGCTGCGGCCAAAGCCTTGGGCAGCGGATTCGGTGGCGATTGTTCGCCTCAGGATTTCGAATTGACCAGTGGTCCCGGCGGCGCTCCGAAGCTCGAATGCCGGGGCGCCGCCCGCGAACTCTGGAAACGGCGCGGCTGCGGTCGCTGGAACGTTTCGATCAGTCACGAACGCCATTATGCGGTTGCGGTAGTCATTCTGGAGAAATAAACCATGTATAAACTTCCGTGGCCGCGATTGCGTTGGTTGTTTGTCCTCATCCTGATCGCCGGTGTCCGACTATCCGCCGCGCCGCCGCTGCCGGTGGATCCTCCGGAAGCCGGGACGGAAATCGACTTCCCGCTGCCCGGAAAATATGATGCCCGCGAAGTTTGCCCCGGAGTGCTCTTCCACAGTTATGTTTATGAAGATTTCTTCGGCAAGCCTCAGGTGGTTTCCATTCTGGAGATATCGCTTGCGCGCCGAGATCTCTTCATGGCGTTGCGCCGCTGTACCGATTCGCGTATGACTCCGGAACAATTCGCCCGGGAATATCGGGCTACGGCGGTGCTGAACTGTGGTTTTTTCAACTTCAAGGATAACTCCCCCAGTTTCGGTTTCATGCTGGCTGGAAAGGTGATCGGCCAGTTTCGGCCGTCGCCCGGGAGCGGCGTGCTGGCGTTTCCGAACCAGCGGACGCCGGTGATATTTGCCTTTCCTGATGAATCGGCGTTTGATCCGCGTCGTTTTCGCGAGGCGATCAGCTTCCCCAATCTGTTGGTTTCCGGTGGAGAAAAACTTGATTTTGAGGCTCCGGCCTGTTACCGTCATCCCCGGACCGCGGTCGGCATTACCGCCGATAAGAGGATGATCTGGCTGATCGTTGATGGACGCAGCGAACAGTCGCAGGGGGTGAACCTCAACGAACTCGCCGCGTTGATGAAGGAGTGCGGTTGTGTCGATGCGCTTAATCTTGACGGCGGTGGTTCCTCGGCGATGTGGGTGAAATTTCCCCGGGAAAAGGGTTCGGTGGTCAACCATCCGAGCGACAACCGCAAATTTGATCACGAAGGGGCGCGGGCGGTGCACGATGTGTTGGTTTTGCGCCGTTTCGCCACCGTGCCGGGTCAGAAACTGCCGCGTGGAGAACGATCCCGGTGAGAAAGATGCATTTTGCGGATTGCCAGATCCATTGACAGCCAAAGAGGTGTCCGGTATATTGACGACGGCGCCGGGTTTTTACCGGTCATGGTTAATTTAATGAAAGGTGAGAGGCATGAAAAGCGAAAGTGCGATTTTCGACGCGGTGGCGAATATCTACGCTGAGCAGGGAGTTGATGTCGAGGCTGCTCTTCAATGGCTGGCCGATCAGGAGTTTGCGCTCCACGCCTGGCAGGGGGACGATGTCGTCGGTTTTGAGAATATCAACTCGGCGCTCACCGGCGGATGTCAGGTCACCGGCAACTATCCCGGAAGGGCGCGTACGCCGGAGGAGCTGCGTTCTGACCTCGACCGGGCTTTCGCGTTGATTCCAGGCCGCCGCCGGCTCTGTCTGCAGGGGCATCAGGTGGATCGGATGTTCCCCGGAGTGGATCGCGACGCCTTCACCCGGGATAATTTCGCCGGTTGGCTCGACTGGGCAAAGGCAAATTCCGCCGCGCTGGATATTGCTCCGGCCTACTATTCGCATCCGAAACTCGATAACGGAATGTCGCTCTCTCACCCCGACCCCGCCATCCGCCGTTTCTGGATCGACCATGGCCGGGCCATCCGGAAGATTTCCGCCGAGTTCGGGCGGGAACTCAACCGCGCCTCCGTCTGCAATATCTGGGTCCCGGACGGCTTCAAAGACACCCCGGCCGACCGCTTCGCGCCCCGCCGGCGTCTGCTTGAGGCGCTCGATGCGACGCTCGAGGAGAAGTTCCCCGCGGAATATCTGCTCGACGCGGTGGAGTCCAAACTTTTCGGGATCGGTGTCGAATCGTGCACCATCGGGTCCCACGACTTCTATCTCTCCTATGCGGCCCGGCGCGGCACACTTATCTGTCTTGATTCCGGCCATTTCCATCCTACGGAATCGATTGCCGACAAGATCAGTTCCATTACGGTCTGCGGCGGCAGAATCCTGCTCCATGTGAGCCGCGGCGTCCGCTGGGACAGCGACCACGTGACCACGCTCAACGATGAACTGCTTGCAATCGCCAGGGAAACCGCGCAGGCTCCCGCCGGAAGTGTTTTCGTCACGCTCGACTATTTTGACGCGAGTATCAACCGGCTGGCGGCCTGGGTGATCGGTGCCCGCAACTGGCTCAAGGCGCTGCTGATCGCCCGGCTTGAACCTCCCACCGCCCGTCGCTGTGAAGAAAGTTTCGATTTCACCGGTCGCCTCGCCGCTCAGGAGGCGGCGAAGGCGCTGCCGTGGGGCGTGGTCTGGAATGAATATTGCCGCCGGGCCGATGTGCCGGCTGATTCGGCGGTGATGAATGATATCCGCGCTTATGAAAAGGCGGTTCTCAGCCGCCGGTAAAAGCAATGGTGTTCCAACCGGCGGTTGGAGAAAGGATGAATATGTTGCCGTTTTCGTTTTACTATCATTGGCAGGACGTTCCGGACCAGTTGCTCGGAGCGGTTCTCGATGAGTTCGCCGCCAATGGGGTGGAATACATGGTGTTCAGCCACATCTGGGGCAGGCGGATTGTCGATGAGCCGGAATTTTTTCCGCGGCTGTGTTCCCGTCTCAAGGACGCCGGGTTGAAACTGGCCGGAGTTCACGGTCTGTGGGGACAGGCGTTCGATCTCAACTGTCCGGACCGGGCGCGCCGGGACGGGCTGGTGGCGGCGCACAAACTCTTCATGAATTACGCGGCCGACGCCGGCTGTCGCACCTATACGCTTCACGTCGGCGCCTACGACTGGGTGTTCAACCGGACGCCGCTGGAGGTGCTGCGGCCGCTGGCGCTCGACACGCTCGAGAAGCTGCTCCCCGAAGCGGAAAAGCTCGAAATGGTGCTCGCGGTTGAGAACAGCTTCGAACCTCCCAACACACCTGACGAGGTGGCGGCTCTCATCGAACATTTCGATTCGCCGTGGATCGGGTGCTGTTTCGATTCCGGTCATGCGAATCTGATGGCGCCGTTTCCGGGTAAGGAACGGGGTAAATATTGTGAAAGCATCGCCCGGGCCTGGGGTGACGCGCTGGTCGAATACTCCGGAGCACTCGAACGCCTTGCCCCCCATATCGTCACCTGCCACCTGCATGACAACGACGGTTACCGCGATGGCCATTGTCTGCCCGGAACAGGCCGGGTGAACTGGCCGGAACTGGTCGGAAAACTCGCCGGTTTGCCGCGACTGTTGAGTTTGCAGAGCGAAGCCGCCCCTGCCGACACTGCCGTCGCGAGAATCTGCCGCGCCTATCGGGAGCAGCTGCCGTCACTGGTGCAACTGAAATAGCCGACGGTTTCCCCGGAGCATAATAATGAAATCATCCGTCGATACGGTCACCACTCTGGTCGATGAACTGAAACTTAATTCCCGTCGGGTGTCGGCCGGAATCGATCTTGAACTTGTTCCGGTGCTTGCCGGACGGCTCGGCATATCGCCGCGGGAGGTGGTGGGGTACCGGATTATCTCCCGGACGGTTGATTCCCGCCGGGGGGATCCGATGTTGATCTACGCCGTGGCGGTCGAGGTCGGCGGACGAGCGGTGGAACGGGTGCGTCCGGCCGACCCGGAGGCACTTGCCGCCCTCGCCCCGGCGACGCTTCAGTTGCCGGAGGCTCCGGCCGGAATGGTCAATCCGGTGGTGGTCGGCAGTGGTCCTGCGGGTATTTTCGCCGCGCTGGCGCTGGCGCGGGCGGGGTGCCGTCCGGTTGTGCTGGAACGTGGTCCGGATGTGGAAGAGCGCTGCCGGGGCCAGGTTCGTTTTATCCGG
The DNA here is from genome assembly GCA_934663655.1 of uncultured Victivallaceae bacterium. Lineage (GTDB taxonomy): Bacteria > Verrucomicrobiota > Lentisphaeria > Victivallales > Victivallaceae > UBA1784. Next base: position 2,547 of record CAKUKT010000052.1, on the reverse strand, counting down.
ACGCGCGAACTTGACGAAGAGAACAATCTGCTGATCGGGGAAGGGGGCGCCGGAACCTTTTCCGACGGCAAATTATACACCGGAACCCGCGATCCCCGGGGCCGTTTCGTGATCAGCGAATTGATCCGGTGCGGCGCCCCGCCGGAAATCGGTTACCGCCGCCGTCCGCACGTCGGTTCCGACCATCTCCGCCGGATTGCCCGGGAGCTCCGCCGGGAATTGATCGAACTGGGGGGCGAAATCCGTTTCGGGGTCCGGGTCACTGATCTGTGGGTTTCCGGCGGACGCTGCGTCGGTGTCCTCACCGCTTCCGGGGAGAGAATCGCCGCGCCCGGAGTAATTCTCTCCCCGGGACTCGGCGGGCGGGAATTGCTGCGGAACATTGCTCCGGCGGCGGGCGGGGTTCTCAAACCGTTTCAGCTCGGCTGCCGGATCGAACATCCTCAGAAATTGATCGACCGGGTTCAGTACCGGGGCACCCGCCCCGAAGCGCTCGGCGCCGCGGAATACCATCTGGCTTCCCGGCCGGCGTCCGGGGTGTCTCAGGTGAGCAGTTTCTGCATGTGTCCCGGGGGAGAGGTGGTAAACGCCTCCGCCTGGAGCGGTTGTTCGTGCAGCAATGGCATGAGCAATTACGCGCGGGCGGGAGAATTTGCCGACAGCTGTCTGATCACCACCCTGCCGCCGGAATATTTCGGAAGCGTGGACGCGGCTTATGCATTGATTGAGAAGATCGAACGGGAAGTGTTTCGCCGGGGGGGCGGTGATTATGGATTCCCGGCGCAGGACGCCGCGGCGTTTCTGAGGGGGGAGAAGCGGTTTTCCTCCGGCCGCTGTTCGGCCGCCACCGGAGCGGTTCCCGGGCGGGTAGACGATCTGCTGCCGGACCTGGTGCGCCGGGCGCTCCGGAATGCGTTGAGCGACTTCGATCGTAAAATCCCCGGTTTCATTGAATCCGGGGTTTTCATCGGGGTGGAAAGTTGTGTGTCCTCCCCGTTGCGTCTGCCTCGACTGCCCTCGGGAGAGAGTGCGGTGCTGCCGGGTTTGTTTCCCGCCGGTGAGGGAGTCGGGGCCGCCGGAGGAATTGTCTCCGCCGCCTGTGATGGGATTCGTTGTGCCGAAGCGCTGCTCGGGAAGAGCGGTGGGGCGCCGGAATAAATGATCGCTGCTGCGCGTGGAATTGATGGAGATTGTCTGATGGAAAAAAAGATGAAGCCGGCACCGGCGGAACCGGAAGCCGGAGTGACCGGGCGGCGGGAATTATTTCGCGGCCGCCACCTGATTTTCAGCGAAATTGAATATCGTGATGATTCCGGCCGCAATCGCCGCTGGGAGAGCGTGGATCGGACCGGCGAAGGAGGGGCGGTTTATATACTGGCGCGAATTATTCCCGATGATGAAATTGTACTGGTGCGTCAGTTCCGGCCGCCGGCCGGGCGGCCGATGATCGAATTTCCGGCCGGGCTGGTGGAGCCGGGAGAACCGCCGGAAGTGACGGCACTACGGGAACTGTATGAAGAGACGGGATTTTCCGGTCGGGTATGTTTCATTCAGAAGCCGGGTTTCAGTTCGCCGGGGCTGACTGGCGAGCCGGTGGCGCTGGTTGGCGTGGAGATTTCCGGAAACGATTACTTGAAGGGGTTGCCGGTGGCCCATCCCGATGAGGGAGAATCCATCGAGGTGTTGCGGGTTCCGGTGGCCGAACTGGCGGGATTTATCGCTGCCCGTCAGGAAGCCGGAGACGGAGTAGACAGTAAATTGCTCACGTTGATCGGCTGGTGGCGACTTTTCGGCGGGGGAGCCGGACGAAACCGGGAGGAACCGTGTCGGTGAAGTTGTTTCTGCACCGTCTGCAGCCGCCGTCCGGAATCGAATTACTCGCTTCCGGATTCATGATCGCGCTGTTGCTCGTAAGGTTGTTCTACGCTGTCGGAGCGGATTTTTCCGCCGCCGCCGTCGAACTGATGGTGATCGGCATGACGGCGGCTTGTTTCATCGCGTTCTGCAGCTGGTCGGGCGGTCGGCATGATCTGGAGCTGCTCAATCTCGGAGTTCTGGCGCTGATACCCGCCGCTCCCCTGATTGGAGAAGGGGGGGTATTCCGGCTGGTGCCGGGGATATTGTTCGCTGTTTCGGCGTTGACGATCCGGGGAACTCCCTCTGGCGGGCGGCTGGCGTCGCGGGTTTTCGCGGTGGGGCTGATCTGCGGTGTGATCTGCGGCGCCTGGGGATTGGACGGTTATCGGGTATGGGCGGCGGCATTGGTGTTTTTCGCGCTGGTGTTGTTTTTGAAGCTCATTCATCGACCGCTTCTGTTGTTGCCGGCAATGTTTCTGGTTGGTTTCGGGATGGTGATGCTGCCGGAGTCCTGTTCCCGACGGGTTTTCTTCGGCAATCAATGGGCCTTGAGCAGTGCGGCATATCCGGCGGCGCTGCTTCCGGCGGGCACGGACGGGGTGTCGATTCTGTGGGTGGGGGCCCGCAACCCTGAACTGGCGGAAATCTGGCGTGAACTTTTTTTCGTCGATGATCTCAAAGTCGCCCGGG
>CAKUKT010000051.1 GCA_934663655.1 uncultured Victivallaceae bacterium | reverse complement strand
CATGACGTCCGCAACTTCGTCCGCCGCTGCACCCAACCGACAGTAATCGGTTGGGACCCGAGCAGCGCCGGACTCCCTACGCCCTCCGCTCCATTTGCGCCTCCGCGCTCACTCCGCTTCGGGTTAGTTGGGGGGATCGTGTGTAGTTGCGACATGCTTTACGTTTGAGGCTATCCGCCCATGCGGACTGCTATATTCGGCTTTTTTGTCCAACTTGTCCGACCGGTCCAACATGTCCGACACTAAAACAGCCATGAGCCGGCGCAACTGAGCCCGATCAGTGGGGCGGCCTGCCCCGGCCCCCGATCAGGGCTGCCGCCCTGAAACCCGCCTGGGGTTCCCACCCCGGACCCCGGTCAGGGCTGCCGCCTTGAACCCCCGGCAGGGTTGCGAACCCTGCACCTCTTCCCCAAACACTCATTCACTCCCCCCCCAGTGTCCACTTTCCCCCCCTGGGCGGCGATTTTATCGGCTAATTTCACGAAATGGCGTATTGTGCATTTACCTGCCCAAATATCGTTCCGGATTTTTCCCGGAATTGAAAAATATTTTCACTCATGATCACTCTTCGCCACTCCTTTTTATAATGGTTTCGCAATCTGGAAGAATACGATAAAATCACCGGATTTACTCAGAATTTTTTTTGAAATTAACGCCAGACGGTGGTATAATATAAGGATAAACATAGATGTCTATTTTGGAGAAAAATCATGGAAAAAATTCGTGTCGTCATATCCGGACTCGGCAATGTCGGCCGTGGTGTCATGGCTTCGCTTAAAAATAATCCCGATCTGGAACTCGTCGGTATCGTCAGTCGCAATCCGGCCCGGGTTCGCGGAGAAATCAAGGATGCAGTGCCCGTCATGCCCGTCGGCGATGCCGCAGCATGGGTCGAAGCTTTTCACCCCGATGTGGCGATTCTCTGCGGTGGTTCCAAGGATGACCTCCCCAAGCAGGGACCGGAACTCGCAAAGCTCGTCAATACCGTCGATAGTTTTGATAACCACAGCCGCATCCCGGAATATTTTCAGGCTATGAACGAAGCCGCTTCCGCTTCCGGACACCTTTCGGTTATTTCCACCGGTTGGGACCCCGGCATTTTCTCCCTCGAACGGGTGCTCGGCAGCGCTTTTGTGCCCGGAGCACGCGCTTTCGGTTTCTACGGCCTCGGACCCGCCGGTGGCCTGAGCATGGGACACTCCGACGCCTTGCGAACCATTCCCGGTGTGCGTGACGCCCGTCAGTACACTCATGCTGTTCCCGAAGCTGTCGAACGGGTCCGGCGTGGCGAAAACCCCGCATTTGAAGCCGGTGATATGCACACCCGGGAGTGTTTCGTCGTTCTCGAAGATGGAGCGGATCCCGCCGAAGTGACCCGGGCAATTGTCGAGATGCCGGGATACTTCGCTCCCTATGACACCACCGTCAATTTCGTCTCCATGGAGGAGCTTCGCGAACGCTGTCAGGGGTTCCCGCACGACGGCATCGTTATTACCGCCGGTACCACCGGAAACGGTAATCCGGCACTCGCCGAATATCGCTGCGTCTGGGGAAGCAATCCGGAAGCCACCGGAAATGTCCTGGTCGCACATGCCCGGGCCGCCGCCAGACTCGCCCGCGAGGGACGGACGGGAGCGGTGACGATTCTGGATATTCCGCCGGCTTATTTCACGCCGATGTCGCGTCAGGAACTGCTTGCCCGCTGGATGTGATGCTTATGACCGCTGCTTCCGGCGCGAAAAAATTCCTCTGGTTGATTGTCAAGCTGGCGATTGCCTTCGGAATTGTCGCTTATCTGCTGCGCAATCCGGAGGAATTATTCAGCTGTCTGCGGGAATTTGATTATCTATATCTGATCCCCGCAATGATGGTGTATGGATCGCATATTTTTGTGACCGCTTGGCGGTGGCGTGTGCTTACCCGTATTCTCGGTCTGGAACTTTCAGTCGGAGAGGCGGTGTCGTTGACCTTTCAGGGCTGTTTCTTTTCTCAAGTCATGCCCGGGGGCGCGATCGGCGGCGATGTTATCAAGATGGGGGTGATTTCCCGGCGTTCGCATTCCGGAACCCGAATGGAGGGGGCTTTTACCGTGCTGATGGATCGGATCATCGGCATGATCGCTCTCTTTGTTCTGGCGCTGGTTCTCGTACCGTTCGCGGTGCCGTTGCTGATGCGGATCGAGGTGCCGGGGATCCCTCTCAATAACGGGATTCGCGAAATTTTGATCATCGCGCTGGTAATGCTCTGTCTCGCCGGGTTGGCTGCCAGTTGTGTGATCTTCTTTCACCGGGTCTTGCGGAGGATCGCTTTTATCGATGCCCTGATGAACTGGGGTGACCGCATCTCCGGCGGCATGGTCGCGCGGCTTACTGCGGCCACTGATCTTTATGCCAGATCATGGCGGACACTGGGGTGGCTGGTGGTGATCAGTCTGTTCTTTGTTCATCTGATGACGGCGGCGGCGTTTGCGTTGCTGCTCTGGGGGCTGGGGTTGCATTTTTCTTTGTTCACGCTGGCGGTTGCGGTCACGATCGGCAATATTGCCGGTTTGATTCCCCTTTTCCCTGGAGGCGTTGGCGCGCGTGATCTGGTGATCGTCACCATTCTGGCCGCCGGCGGGGTCGCGGCTCCGGACGCAAAAAGTGCTCAATTGATGTATACGGCGATAATTTTGTTGTTCAACCTGGCCGGAGGAATATTCTTTGTCTGCGATCCCGGCAGGAAGCACAAGGCGGTGGAGGATAAGTTTAATTGATCCAGTTGAATATGACTTTTTCCGAACGGCGCAACCGTTTCCGGGAGTCGCTTGAACACGGTGAATTTACCTTGTTGATCGAGAGCGCTCCGCCGGAAGCGGTCGTTGATCCTGCCTCCGGGGCCGCCCAGTTGGCCGAACTTGAGAAAACCGTTCTCAGCGTGAACGGCATCAACACCGCGCTCGCGATTCCGGACCGGGGGGCCGCCGAGGGAACCTGGCGCGGCATCGAATATGCCGCTTCGCTCCCCGAGGAGAACCGGGATCGTCACCTCGTCTATTTTTCCGGTGTCGATACCGACCCTGCCGCTGCCTCCGCTCTTATCGGGGTCGCCGCCAATGCCGGTATTCCCAATCTCGTCGCGGTCAGCGGCGAGGTTCCGGCGGGGATTTCCGCGCGTGACTGCCGCAAGCGAACCTTTCTCGAGAGTACCGCGGCCCTGCGGATCATGGGGGAACGCGAAGGCATATTTGCCGGAGCCACGGTAAATCCCTACGAATACACTCCGTATGCGCTTTTCGGACAATACTTCAAGCTGGCCAAGAAGTTCCGTCGCGGCGCCGGATTCGTGGTGACCCAGGCGGGATGGGATATGCTCAAGCTGCAGTCTCTGCAATGGTATCTCGCCGGAAGAGAATTTTGTTTCCCGGCGATTGCCAGGTTGATTCTGCTCTCCCCGGACCGGGCGGAACGTATTTCCGCAGGTGAATGGCCGGGAATCCGGATTTCGGATGATTTCCGGAAAATTCTCGACACAGAGCTCTGTTATTCCAAGGCGCAGTTCGAAGCCGCTCAATACCGTCGGATTGAACTTCAGGCCGCCGGTTGTCGGCTGCTGGGGTTCAGCGGGGTGCAGATTTCCGGCGCCGAGTTTCCCGTCCGGGCCAGAATCGTCGCCGAACGCATCGCCGCCGCCATCGCCGAATACACCAGCTTCGAACAGTGGCTTGACGAATACAATTCCTACATGGCCAGTGCGGAAATGGCTCCGTTTCACACCAATTTCCATCTGTACGACCGGATCCTCAGCCGTAAATATCCGGTGGAGAATCCACCCAGAATGAATGATATTCCCGATGAGCCGCCGACGGCGATGGAACGCGTCGCCTGGAGAATGCGGAGATTGCTTTTTGCGGGAGCCGATCTTCAGGATTCCGGCCACGCCCGATTTCTGAAAACGCTGTTCGCCGGTTGTCGCGGGTGCGATTTCTGCCGGCTGCCGCGTTGCGAATTCATCTGTCCGGAACTCTGTCCCAAGGGAATGACCGAGGGACCGTGTGGCGGTGTCCGCGCCGACGGCAGATGTGAATTAAGCGACAACGAATGTATTCACAGCCGGATTGTTAAAATGGCGCGGTTCCGTCGCCATTTCGCCGCGCTCGAAGAGGATGTCGATCCCTCGCGGTGAGGAGCTGCGCCGGAGGTTTCCCCCGGGATGTTTCTCCGGAACTCTGAATGCCCCCGGCGGCATGACCGGACGGCGGTTCCCCGCTTCGGTCGGGGAGGAAATGGCGACTTTTTATTGCCGGAACACTTGATTTTCCAATAAAAAAGCCTTATCTTACAATATCGTCAATAATCAAGGCAGAAATCCCAGCGGAAGGAGCGGAAATCATGGATTGTCCCGATATCGGTCTGTTGCTCGACGTCATCGAAGAACATATGATGAAAACCGAGGAAGCGCTCAAGAACAGTTTTGTCGCCATTCGTACCGGCAAGGCTTCTCCGGCGCTGGTGGAGAACATGATGGTTCCCTACTACGGCACTCCCACCCGGCTGCGGGAGATCGCCGGTATCACCGCTCCGGAACCCCGACTGCTGGTGATTCAGCCGTGGGATACCTCCGCTGTTTCCGCGATAGAAAAGGCGATTCTGGCCTCTACGCTCGGCATTACTCCGATGAGTGACGGCCGTACCATCAAACTGCCGATCCCGGAACTCAGCCAGGAACGGCGTACCGCCCTCAGTAAACAGGCTAAGGTTGAGACCGAAGAGGCCAAGGTCGCGCTCCGCAATATCCGCCGCGACGGCAACGAAATCGCCAAAAAGGCTCAGAAGGGCGGAGAACTCACTGAAGATGAGCTCAAGAAGATGCTCGACGACATTCAGAAGCTCACCGACCGTTACATCGGTATTCTCGACAGTATGCTCGCGAACAAGGAAAAGGAGTTGATGACGGTTTGAAGCGGCGTCATCCGTCGGTTTCCGCCGCGCCTCACCGCAGCCGCGGCGGATTTTTTATCCGGCTTGGAGTTATCACTTTCGCCGGCTGGCTGCTGCGCATTCTGGTCGCCTGGGAACTTGGTTCCGTTAACGGCGGCTACAACAGTGTATTCACTCCCTCCAGCGCGAGCGACCTGTGCACCTACATGCGCCTTGGCCGGGAGATCGCCTCCGGGATTTTCCCGCCGGAATTTTACTATCAGCCCTTCTATTACGCGGTATTTCTGCCGCTGCTCAACCTGCTTTCCGGGTCGTCGGTTATCTTTGTAATTGTTGTGCAGTCGCTGCTCGGTGCGGCGACGGTATGGTTGTGTGGTTTGTCCGGGGCGATTTTCGGAGGCCGAAAGGCGGGGTTGTATGCTGCGTTGCTGGGGGCGATTTCGACGCCGCTGCTGCTCTACACCCCGTTCCATCAGAATGAAACCCTTCAGACCTTCAATCTCGCGCTGCTCTTTTATCTCACCCTGCGTGCCGTCGCTCTGCCGGCGTTGTGGCGTTGGGGCGGGGCGGGAATCGTCTGCGGCATCGCCATTGCCACTCGCGGCAATATCTGGTTGCTTACGCCGTTGCCGCTGCTGTTGTTGGTGATGGTGGCGCATCAAAAGCGGATTTCGTGGCGTCGGTGTGGGGCGGCGATGGGATTGTTTATGCTTGGCGTGATATTGGTGCAACTGCCGTTTTCGCTTTACAACACCCGGGCGCGCGGGGAACTTTCCGGTCCATCGACTGCGGCCGGGGCGGTGTTGGCGCTCGGCAACACTCCGGAAGCTCCTCCCTGCGGCCGGGATCCCGGGCTTCCGGCGGGACCGATGGAGTACCCGGAATCGTTTCATCGTATGATGGCGCGCGCCGAAGCGGGAACTTCGGTTGCCGCGCAGATGTGGGAGTGGTTCACAACCGAACCGGCGGCGTTTCTGGAGTTGCAGTTCCGTAAGCTGCTCTTTTTCTGGGATCACCGGGAAGTACCTAACAACGTGTCTTTATATGGCGAGGGCAGGGCATCGGTGGTTTTGAATTATCTGCTGCCGGGACGGAGCGCGGTGGTGGTTTCACTGGGACTTGCCGGCATGCTGCTGTTGCTCGGCAGGTTGTTCCGGCGGCATGACTGCCGGGTTGTGTTGCTCTTCGGATTCATAGTGTTGTACTGGGGGGCGGTGGCGGTATTCTACAATCTCTCCCGTTTCCGGGCGCCGATCATTCCGGAGCTGGCGATCGCCGGTGGGTTTTTTATCGCCACGCTGCTGCGGCGCTGCCGCCGTGCTCCGGCGGAACGACGACCGCTGGTGCTGGCCGGCTGCGGCGCGGCGTTGCTCGGGGGGGTATGGATCTCGGTTTCGGCGTGTGATTTCTATCGGGACAACCTTGAAGCTGCGGTGATGCGTCTGGTTCGCCCCGACGGCACCGAGATTCGGCTCGGAAATCCGGAAACTCAGGTTTTCGACCACGGACCGCAGACTTTCGGGGGGTGGCGCGACCGGCCGCTCTTTCCGGGGGCGGTGATCGGCAAACGCTTCTGCAATGTACCGGATGAATTTGAACTGGAATGGAAAATTTTTTCACCGGCAGGCGGTGATCTCGTTTTTTCCGTCAACGGGCGCAGGGAACTGGTCCGGCTGGAACCTGGAGAAAACAATCTGCGTTTTTCAGTCAACGCGCCGGAGGGCGAGCTATCGCTGCGCATCATCAGCGTTGCCGAGGGGGTGACCGCCATCATCGACCGGCAGCGCGATTATCGGCGCAGCACCCTGGATGGGGCGCCGGTTGGAGGTGAGTGGATCATGCGGGCCTGTTTCCACGGGGATTGAAAGCAGCCCTTCCAGGTGCTATATTAATAAATTACTCATTGAGATGTTACCGGGGGGATCCATGGCGTGTGGGTTCTCCGAAGTCGTCCAGGATTTGAAAAGGATTGGGAAAAATCGAAAGTTTGTCCGCAGAAAAACTGCTTCTGACCGTTCCCCGGGATTATCGGTTTGAGGAGCCGCTCGAACTCGATTGCGGCCGCACTCTCCCGGAGGTCAATATTCGCTACGAAACCGTCGGTACGCTTGCACCTGCCGGTGATAACGCGGTGCTGATAACTCACGCTCTCTCCGGCGATGCGCATGTTTGTGGTCGTCACGCGCCGACCGACCGTAAACCCGGCTGGTGGGACGAGATGATCGGTCCGGGCAAATATATCGATACGGACCGTTACTTCGTGATCTGTTCCAACGTGATTGGCGGCTGTTCCGGTTCCACCGGTCCGCAGTCGATCGATCCGGACACCGGCAAACCGTATAATATGGATTTTCCGGTTATAACGGTCCGGGATATGGTGCGGGCTCAGAAACGGCTGATCGATCACCTCGGAATCAAAAAACTGCTGGCGGTGGTCGGCGGTTCCATGGGAGGCATGCAGGTGCTTCAGTGGGCGGTCAGTTATCCAGACGCGATGGCTGGAGTGGTGCCGATCGCGACGGCCAGTCAGTTTTCGCCCCAGAATATCGCGTTCGACTGGGTGGCCCGGGAGGCGATCAAGGCCGATCCCAACTGGAATCAGGGGAATTACACCCAGGAGAACTCTCCGGACAAAGGACTGGCCGCGGCCCGGATGCTCGCGCACATCACCTACCTCTCCGAGGAGTCGATGAGCCGCAAGTTCGGTCGTTCCCTCCAGAACAACGAGAACGACGACTACAACTTCGCCTTCAACTACGACTTCGCGGTGGAGAGTTACCTTGAGCATCAGGGACGCCGTTTTGTGGAACGTTTTGATGCCAACAGCTATTTCTACATCACCCGCGCCACCGATTATTTTGATCTCACCGCCCGTACCGGCGGGGATCTCGTGAAAGCCCTGGAACCGGTTAAGGCGGCGTTTCTGGTGGTAGCGTTTTCCAGCGACTGGCTTTTCCCGACGGTGCAGTCAAAGCGCATTGTCGATGCCCTGCTGCGCAACCGCAAAACCGTGTCGTTTTGTGAAATCAAATCCAGTTACGGGCACGACGCATTTCTGCTCGAAGTCGATACGCTTGGCCGGATGATCCGGGATTTTCTCCGGCATCAACGGGAGGTGTTCCATGGTTAAGCGGCGTGATCTCGATCTCAACCGGCGGCGCGATCTTGAAATTATCGCCGGAATGGTTTCCCGGGGCGACCGGGTGCTTGACCTCGGCTGCGGAGACGGCGCTTTTCTCCACCGTCTTCAGCAGGAGCGGGGGGCGGAAGTTCTCGGCATGGAGATCGATCAGGAATCGATCATCCGCTGTATCGCCAACGGGGTGCCGGTGATTCAGCGCGATCTCAACGACGATCTTGATTTCGCCGGTGACGACTCCTTTGATCTGGTGGTGCTCAGCCATACGCTTCAGGAGACGTTGCGTCCGGACCGGGTGTTGAGCCGGATTGTCCGGGTCGGTCGGCGTGCGGCGGTAAGCGTGATCAATTTCGGCCACTGGAGCAGCCGGCTGCAGGTTTTCTTTGCCGGTAAGATGCCGCGCAGCAGCCAGATGCCCTACCATTGGTACGATACGCCGAATATCCATTTTTCGACGTTGCGCGACTTCCGGGAACTCTGTCGCAAACTCGATATCACGATCATCGGGGAAAGCCCGATTGCGGCGCGTTTTCCCCGCCTGACGATGGCGATGCCAAATCTCTTTGCGGTAGGCTGTGTGTTTGTGCTGGAGAAGCGCGGCGCTTCGGTCAAGTAAGGCGCGTGTCCTCGCGGTTCGACGGGGGTTGCCGGAAGGTTCTCCGGACGCATAATCAACCGGCCGGAGCGGCTGGAAACGCGTGGCGCTGCTTCCCGGCCGGTCAAAAGGGGGATTGAAGGTATCCCCCCCCTGGAAAACATGACCAGCTTCGTCTGACGATATGCTTTTTACTGCTGGCGGGGACGGCTGAAAATACCGATATCCAGTTCCAGTTGAGCGCGTTCGATCTCCTCCATGAAGGTTGGAATGCTGCCGGTCGGTTCGAATACGCCGACGATGCGGCCTTCCCGATCCCAGCCGGTGTGTCTGAAGACGAAGAGATCCTGCATGGTGATGATCTCCCCCTCCATTTTGGTGATCTCACTGATATTTACCACCTTGCGACTGCCGTCGCGTTCCCGGGAAATCTGTACGACGATGTTGATTGCGCTGGCGACCTGTTCGCGAATCGCCCGGAGCGGCAGGTCGAAGCCGGCCATCAGCACCAGGGTTTCAAGCCGCGACAGCGCGTCGCGCGGGCTGTTGGCGTGAATGGTGGTCAAGCTGCCGTCGTGGCCGGTATTCATAGCCTGGAGCATATCGAGGGCCTCGCCGCCGCGGCATTCCCCGACGACGATCCGGTCCGGACGCATGCGCAGGGAGTTGCGGACGAGGTCGCGGATGGTGACGGCTCCCCGGCCTTCGATGTTGGGGGGACGGGATTCGAGCCGGACGATATGTTCCTGATGCAGCTGCAGTTCGGCGGCGTCCTCGATGGTGACGATCCGTTCCCGGTTCGGCAGAAAGTCGCTGAGCACGTTGAGCAGCGTCGTCTTGCCGGACCCGGTGCCGCCGGAGATCAGGATATTTTTTCTGACCGCCACGCAGACCGCGAGAAACCTCATCATCTCCGGCGATAGAGAACCGAAGCTGATCAGGTCTTCGCTGCGCAATCTTTTTTTCGAGAATTTCCGGATCGTAATCGACGGTCCCACCAGCGATAACGGCGGGATAATCGCATTTACGCGCGATCCGTCAGGGAGCCGGGCATCCACCATCGGTGAACTCTCATCGATCCGGCGGCCGAGCGGAGCTACGATTCGTTCGATCGCCGACAGCACCTGGTCGCTGTCGGCAAACGCGGTGTCGGTGCGGTAAAGTACGCCGCCTTTTTCAACGTAGATCTGATCGGGGCCGTTGACCATGATTTCGGTGATGTCGTCGCGGCTGATCAGATATTCAAGCGGTCCGAGGCCGATCGCCTCCTGAACCAGCTCTCTTTCGATAAGTTCCAGCGGCAGTTCCCGGGGCAGGCGGATGGTGAGCTGGGAGAGGATCTCCGCGATCATTTTTTTGGCCTGGTTTTTAAGTTCCTCCTCGGAGACGCCGGAAAGCGCAAGTTTCTTGAGGTTCAGGCGGGTGAGAAGTTCCCGATGAGCCCGTTTCTTGATCTCCTGGGCCAGCTGACGGAGGGAGGCGGGAACGCCGGAGATTTGCAGCAGCGGCACTGCCGCCTTGGCTCCGAAATCGATTTCATTCACCCGGTTTGCCGGTTGGGGTGCGCTGGAGGTCTGTACCGGCGCCGGGACGGAACCAGGTTCAGCCGGTGTTGTCGGATTCTTTACGGGCTGCGGAATTTTAACATACAGTTCCGCCCGGCCGATTCTGAGCCGCGCTCCATCGGAGAGGTCGTGGGGGGTGTTGGGAAAAATTGCATCGCCGTCATTGATGAAGGTACCGTTCCGACTGCCGAGATCCATGATGGTGACCCGGCGTTCGGCGACGACGAGCCGGGCGTGGCGGGAGGAGATCTCCGGCCGGGGAATTTGAATCTGACAATCGTCGGTCGAACCGATGAGATAGATTCCGTTGGGAAGTTCCGCCGACGCGGGCGTTGCTCCCGGTTGATGTATATCCAGTCGGATCAATTCAGCCCCCGGCGGTTTTCGCGTCGTTCGTTGTATTTGGGGATCTCCTCCTCGAGCAACTTGAAGTTCACGCTGCGTTTTTCGATGTCGCGGGAGATGCGTTCATCTTCGAAATTGCGCAACGAGAGCGTCAGTTTGCCCTTCTGGGAGGCGAAAATAATCATTTCCACTTCGTCCGGATGGAGCTGCAGCGTGATGGTGCCGTAGGTGCGCGCTCCCGACGGATCGAGTGAACGACTGCCCCAGCGGTTGCCGACTGCCAGCACCTTGACGTCCTGAAGCAGCGTCAAGGTCACCGTATCGAGCGAGGCGTCGCCGCGGACATCCGGGAATCGGAAGGTGCCGATGATGTCGACATTGTCGTTGGGTTGAATCAGATTGTTCACCGATGAGACCGGATCGACAGGTATCGACACCGCACGCCAGCCGGGCTGAATGACGCTGTTGAAACCGTGACGCTGGGTCAGGGGTTTGAGATCGGTTCGCTGGAGCAGCTGATTGGCTGACACCGAGGTGTCGAGTTCCCTGCCGACCACGCTGGCCACTTCGCTCCAGGGCAGTTCCCGGCTGAGTACCGAACTCTCCCGGCTGCGGCTTACTTCGGCTTTGGCTACATCGCCTTCGCGGATCACTTCGCCTTCGACCATGTTGCGGGTGACCCGGATCAGCAGCACGGTTTCCGCATCTCCGCTGATCCGCCGCTTCTCCGCTTCGAGCTGCTGGTAAGTCAGCGCGAAAGCGATGATCCCGAACACCACCGCCAGCAACAATAATGTTTTCTGCCGCATTGTCCTCTCCTGTGAGCTCTCGGATGTCATCATTGATCTTGACGCAGGGAATATATATACCGGCGGCCGGGTTTTCAAGCGGTAACGGTAATAAAAAATCATTTTTTTTTATCGCTTTGCCTTGCAAAAACGGTGAAATGCGGCTAACTTATTGGCAAGTCTGAAACAGACGGTTGTATACCGGCAGACAACAACATGCTTTACAAGGAGTTCTCTGATGAAAAAATTGTGTTTGGCCGCACTGGTTGCGATTTTGACGGCTTTCGGTTTCTCCGCTCGAGGCGGTGATTATGAGGCCAGTGATATATTCGCATTCTCGAAGGGGACGAGTGTCGGCGAGGTACTGGCGCTCTACATCCCCAATCGTCTGCTCGATGCGCTGGACATGTTCACGGTGAACCTCGGCGCCGGTCCGGTGATCGAGGCGCGGCTGATGGGGACCCGTCTGGTTGATGTCGGCGCCGGCATCGGTCTTTCGGCCAAGGCTTTCAAGTCTCACAAC
>CAKUKT010000050.1 GCA_934663655.1 uncultured Victivallaceae bacterium | reverse complement strand
ACGTTGATCAGCAGATCCGCCCCCTGCCCGGTGCCGAGCGGGTCGCGGTTGACGCCGACGATGCCGGTCATCGCGCCGCCGTAGGGGTCGAGCGCCGAGGGGCTGTTGTGGGTTTCGACCTTGTAGACCACGTCGCACTGGTCATTGAAGTCGATTACGCCCGCGTTGTCCTTGAAGACCGACACCAGAAAATCGACCTTTTCCCCGATCCGTTTCGTACTGGCCTGAATGTAGCTCTTGTAGCACGAGACGATATGTTCCTTTTCGCCGGTTTCGCAGTTTTCGTAGTCGATCTCGGCGCTGAAGATCTTGTGTTTGCAGTGTTCGCTCCAGGTCTGGGCGATCACCTCGAGTTCGACGTCGGTCGGGCAGGAAGTCAGGCCGTATTTCTCGCGTCCGGAAGCATGGCGGAAGTAGTTCTGGATCGACTTCATCTCCTCGAGGGAGAGGGCGAGGGTGCCGCGGCGGCTGATTTCGACGAGTTCCTCATCGGAGACTTCGAGGTTCCAGGTGTTGACCACGCCGCCGCCGGTCGAACCGGCGCGGGGAAGGTTCAGGGGAATCCCCGCCGCCGCCTCTTCGCCGGAGAGCACCAATACTGTCTGGATGAGTTCGTTGGCCAGCAGACGGGAGGCAATCCGGGTGACGGTGTCGCAATTGAGTTTGCCGTAGAGCAGATATTCGATGCTGGAAGCGACGAATTCATCTTCGCGCAGTTTGCGGCCGATTACGTCGGAAGCCGCGTCCCGGAGGGTTCTGGCGACGTTGTCGGTCACTCCGGGACGGAACCCGACCACCACGAGGTAGTCGCAGGTGGGCAGGGGAGTGAAGTTCTCCGATTTGGCGGCGCCGACGCGCCAGCCCTGGAGCACCGGATTGCAGACCATGGCGGCGATCCGGCGGGCCTCCTGGTCGGTGATGTCCGCGGAAAAGGTATAGACATCGCGGCAGCGCACCGCGTCGACCGCGAGTCCGAGAAAACTGTTGATCTGTTGTTTAACCCCTTCGCCGCGGGAATCGCGCCATTTGGGCAGCGGAGAGATTTCGATCCGGTAGTTGGTCAACTTTGCACCTCTGTAGATATTGACGATGGGTGGTTATTTCTGAGCTTCAAAAATCTTGGAAAATGAGTCGTAGGCGCGCTGATAGCGCGTCGCGTAATCAGAACTGAAATTTTTCAACGCATAATCCCGGTAACGGCGGAGCCGGGGTTCCGCGATCGTGAAGTATTCGCACAACCAGGTGGAATTGTATTCGGCGGCCCGGGCGGAGAGTGCGGCCTGACCGGCGTTGTGTTCGGCGTTTTCCTCCAGAAAGAGCAGGTTGCAGATATTTTCCACCGCTCCGGCAGTCAGGGTGAGAAAGATCAGCAGCCGTTGTTCGCGGGCGATGGTATCGGGGCTGGACAAAATCGCGAAGATCCGTTCCGTATCGGCGCGGGCGCTGACCAGAAGTCTGGCGAGACGGCGGAGATTTTTTTCCGCGGCGTTTTTACCGGAGAGGCCGGCTTTGACCAGTTCCCAGGCACAATCGCAGGCGGCATCCCGGCGTCCCATCACCGGCGCCAGATTGGCTTTGAGCAGACGATCCGCCGGCCGATCCGGGCGGGTAAGTCGGTCGCGAAGCTCTTTCTCCGGATTTTTCTTCCCGGCTTTGAACACTGTGCACCACCTCTTGAAATACCGGACTCCGGCCGGTGTATTGTTTTTGCCGCGAAACACGGGGGAACTTCCCCGGTTTCGATTTAAATCGCACCCCGTTATAATATAAAGCCGCAAAGCGTTTTTTGCAATAGTTCCCGGAGCGGGGGCGCGGTTCTGCAGGCCGCCGCTTGCGAAACCTCCGGCGCCGGACAAGCGCCGACGAAAGAGGACGGCAGCGGAGGAGGGGGAGGCGTCCGGATTGAAATTTCGGCCTCCGGAGGGTATATTATTTATTCAATCAGGAAAGCAATTGAGCAATCCGCCGGGTGATAATTCCGGTGGTGGAGGGAGACGAAAGTGGCTTTGATTCTCGGATTGGAGAGCAGTTGCGACGAGACCGCCGCGGCGGTGGTGCGTGACGGAGTGGAGGTGCTTTCCAGCGAAATCGCCTCCCAAATCGCCAAACACGCGCCGCATGGCGGCGTGGTGCCGGAACTGGCCGCCCGCGAACATTTGAAAGCACTCACTCCGGTGACCGCGGCGGCGTTGCGGAATGCCGGAGTGACCATGCGTGATATCGACGCGGTGGCGGTCACCCAGGGGCCGGGGCTGATTCCGGCGCTGCTGGTGGGATTGAACTTCGCAAAAGCGCTGGCGGCGGCCAATCGGCTGCCGTTGATCGGCGTGAACCATTTTTTCGCACACATTTACGGAGCGTTTCTGGATTGCGGCGGGGCGACTTCCCCGGAAACCTACCCGCTGCTGGCGCTGGTGGTGTCCGGTGGACACACTTCGCTGCTGCTCGTCGAAGCTGATGGTTCCGCGCGTCAGCTCGGCTGTACGATCGACGACGCCGCCGGTGAAGCGCTCGACAAGGGGGCGAAACTGCTCGGTCTCGGCTATCCCGGCGGACCGGCGATTCAGCGGGCGGCGGAAGGTGGCGATCCGGAAGCGGTGGCGTTTCCGCGTCCGCTGACCGGCGGAGCGGGTAAGCCGCTGGCTCCGGAGAACCGTTACAATTTCAGTTTCAGCGGGATCAAGACCGCGTTGCTTTACCACGTAAGAAAATTCGCCGATGGTGCGGGTTCGTTGCCGGACGGGCTGCTGGCCGATACGGTTGCCTCCTATCAGCGGGCGGTGGTCGAGGTGCTGACGAAAAAATGTGTGGCGGCGGCAAAGGAGTTCAAGCCGCGCACTGTGGTGCTCTGCGGCGGGGTGGCCTGCAACGCCGAACTCCGGCGGCTGCTGGCCGCAACTCTGCCGGGAAATATCCGTTTCGTTGCCGCTCCTCCGAAATATTGTACCGATAACGCGGCGATGGTGGCGGGAGTTGCCTGGCACGACTGGCGGCGGGGTGCATTTGCCGCCGCGGATATCGACTCCTTTGCCCGGCTGCCGCAGATCAGCCGGGTGCCGTTTGTGAACACTTCTCCAACTGAGGGGCAACAGTCGTAAACATGGTTAAGCTGATTGTTTTCGATCTCGACGGTACCTTGATTGATTCCCGGATGGATCTGGCCGGCGCGGTCAATCACATGCGGGGTTCGATGGGACTTGAACCGCTGACCGCCGAACGGATTGTAAGTTTTGTCGGCAACGGCGTCGGCAATCTGGTTCGGCGGGCGATTGCGGATTCGGATATCGATTTTGAGGAAGCGCTGCGTCGGATGAAGGCCTATTACGCGGTTCATCTGGTCGACACCACCACCCTGTATCCCGGGGTTCGGGATGGGCTGCGGCAGCTGGCGGAGCGCGGGATCACGCTGACGGTGCTCTCGAACAAGCCGCAGGCGGCTTCCACGGAAATCCTCCGCAAACTCAACGTTGCCGAATATTTCGCCGAGATAGTCGGCGGGGATTCCGCCTATCCGCTAAAACCGGCGCCGGACGCGCTGGTGGCGTTGCGCGAACGTTTCGCCGCCACTGACGCGGAGTGCTGGATGGTCGGCGACCATTACACCGATCTGGAAGCCGGTCGGCGGGCGGGATTTCACCGGGCGCTGGTCGGCTGGGGTTTCGGCGACGCCCGCGGCGAGGAGCCGGAGATCAGGGTCGCAACTTTTGCGGAACTGGTGGAGAAGCTGGGGTCCGCAGCCGCTGTTTAGAAAAATATTGGAGGTGAACCATGAAGCCCAACCACGTCGCCCCGGTGGTGGATCCCGACAAATGTCTGCGTTGCGGTCGTTGCATCACCGATTGTGTTTCCGGCGCACTGGCCGCCGATGAGTCCGGAGTGCCGGGGTGGCCCGACGCCGAGGCGGCGGGACGCTGCATCGGGTGCCAGCATTGTCTGGCGATCTGTCCGGTAGGGGCGTTGTCGATTTTCGGTCGCCGGCCGGAAAATTCGGCGCCGATCGGGGAAATGCCGGACGGCGAAGCGGTTCTCGGGCTGATCCGGGCGCGGCGGAGCATCCGCAGCTACCGCCACGAGAGCCTCGATCCTGCGCTGATGAAGCAGCTGCTGGATATGCTTTCGTTTGTGCCGACCGGGGTGAATGACCACCGACTGCAGTTCTGCGTGGTCGATCGGGTGGAGGTGATGGATGAGATCCGGCGGATCGTTTCGCAGCGGATGCTGGAATTTCTCACTTCGCCGCAGCTGCCGGAGCGGTTTGCCCGTTACACCGCGATGGCCGAATCGCTGCGGCACGGCGGCGATCCGTTTTTCCGGGGTGCGCCCCATTTGATTGTGGCGTGCGCTCCGGCGGATTCCCCCTGCGGAACGGTGGACCCGGTGATCGCGCTCTCCTATTTCGAACTTTATGCGCGTTCGCTCGGCGTCGGCACCACCTGGTGCGGTCTGGCGATGGTGGCGCTCGGCGAGGTCGCGGAATTTCGGGAACGGCTCAGAATCCCGGAGGGATACATTCCCGGATATGCGATGCTTTTCGGGAGCACTCCGCTCGCATATCCTCGTTCAGTTCAGCCGTCGCCGTGCCGGATCGTGACCGCCGGATAATTCCGGACGCAGGCCGGGCCGGAGAAGCGCGTTGCCGGATTGAAAAATGGTCAAACGCCGGTTTTTTGAAGTTCGGTGAGCATCTCCCGGGCGGCGGTGGAGAACACCTCATACCATCCCGGCGCGAGGAAGCATTCCGTTACCTCATAACCGCCGCCGGGATAATCCTCCGGCAGCGCACCGTAATGCATGTAGCCATTCGAATAGGCGGCCAGCCAGGTGTGGGGGAATGGTGAGGCGGCCTTGATCGCAAGTCCGACGCCGCAGAGGGCTTCAACCGGAGTGCTGACGATCGCACAGTCGCCGATGCGAAGCGCGACGAGTTCGGCTTCGATATCCGGGGCGGCGGCGGCGCGGTTGAAGTCGCGATGGAGTTCGAAGGTAGCAATCCGATCCTGAATGCGGGCCAGTTTCTCCATCGCGCGGATATTGGCGAGATATTTCTCGACCAGTTCATGGTTCTGGCGGTCGCGTCCGGAGATTTCATCGCCGCCGAGTTGTTGTTCGCGCAGGTAGCGGTAGGCGTGTTCCTGCGGATATTCGGGATCCAGTTTTTCGGCCAGATAGAGCCGGATGAAGCTTTTGAAGTTCAAACTGCAGAAACGCAGTGAGTCGAGCAGGCGTCGTTCTTCGGCGCGGAGTTCGGCGATCCGTTCGTCGCTGTCGGTGCGGCGCGGAAAGCGGACGTGGCGCGACGTCGCGGCGATTTCCACCGTTTCCGGGACGATGCCGCGGTAGACGCGCAGGGCGCTCAATCCGAGCATTCGGCCGAGAGATTCGCATTCGAGCGGCCGGCACACGTCTTTGTAGGCTGCTTCGGTCTGATCGCCGCCCGCCCCCTGCAGGAAGAGCGCGGTGACGCCGCCGCCGATGGTTTCTTCGAGAAATTCCACCGCGTATCCCGGGTATTTGGCCGAAGCATGATTGCCGTCGTGCCAGATCAGCGGGTGTCCGGCGAAGTTGAAGAGCACGGCCAGCGGGGAACCATCCAGCCGGTCGATCCGGATCACGCCGAGTTCCGGGTCGGTCGGGCCGAGTTCGGCAATCATTTCGTCGGGCGGACAGGGGTTGGCCTGGCGGATGGTCCAGTGGGAACCATCGTTCAGGCGCAGCGTTCGGTTGATCATCAGTCGTTCCTCCCGGCCGGAGGCGCAGCCGCACCGGACGGGTTCGAGCCGGGAGGCCGCGTCCGAGAGCGCGGCGGTGACCGCGTTGAACAGCTCCTCCGGGGGACGGAGCATCGGCAGATTGGTGTGGGTATGCGACGCGTTGACCAGCAGGTGGCCGGGGGCGACGTCGATGGTGGCGGCATATTCCCGGAGGCGCGGCATGAAGTCGTCCGGAATTTCGCAGATGCCGCCGACCGCGACCGCGTCCAGTGCGACCACCGCGAACCGGATCCGGCCGTCGTCGAGCAGCAGCACCCGGGCGAAGAGGGGATCGTGCACGTGTTCCGGAGCATTGACGGTGATTTCCGCGCGGGCGGTTCCGGCGCGGAGCCGGGGCGTGGCAGAGGGGGCGTTCATAGTGGCAGAGGCTCCTTTTTCATAGGAAAATTGAAAAAACTTCAGCTGTCCTGCCGGGATCCGGTTTCAAAGCAGCCGGAGCTGGATCATATCGTCGGATTCATCGCTTTTGCGTTTGCCGCGGACGGTCTTGCGCGGCAGCGCGGAGATCGCCTCGCGCGGGGCATCGGCGGCCTTTTCGAGCAGCGCGAGGATGACGCCGGCGCGATCGAGCACCGGACGCGGGATTCCCGCGAGCCGGGCGACGTGGATGCCGTAGCTGCGGTCGCTGGCGCCGGGGACGATCTGCCGCAGGAAGATCACGCTGTCGCCGTATTCCCGGACCGCGACATTGTAGTTGTTGACGCCGCGGCGGGTCTGGGCGAGTTCGGTGAGCTCGTGGTAATGGGTCGCGAACTGGGTGCGGCACCGGGTGTCGTCGTGCAGATATTCGGCCACCGACCACGCGATCGAAAGCCCGTCGAAAGTGCTGGTGCCGCGGCCGATTTCATCGAGAATGACCAGACTTTTTTCGGTGGCGTGGCGGAGAATGTTGGCGGTTTCAACCATTTCCACCATAAAGGTGCTCTGGCCGCGCGCGAGGTCATCAGCGGCGCCGACTCTTGTGAAGATCCGATCCACCAGGCCGATTTCGGCTGATTCCGCCGGTATGAATGAGCCCATCTGGGCCATGATGACCAGCAGGGCGGTCTGGCGGATGTAGGTGGATTTTCCGGCCATGTTGGGGCCGGTGATCAGCATCAGACGGTTGCGGTCGCCGTCGAGATGGCAGTCGTTCGGGACGAACTGTCCCGGCATTGCGCGGTCGAGCACCGGGTGTCGTCCGGCCTTGATGATCAGGCGGTCGTCGTCGAAGATCCGCGGCCGGGTATAGTTGTTCACGCGGGCGCATTCGGCGAGCGCCATGAGCGCATCGAGGTCGGCGAGCGCGTCGGCGGTGCGCTGAATCGCGTTGGTAAAGGTGGCGGCGTATTCGCGCAACTGGTTGAAAAGTGAATTTTCGAGTGAGCGCGCCTTCTCCTCGGCGCCGAGAATCTTATTCTCCAGCTCCTTGAGTTCCGGAGTGATGAAACGTTCGGCGTTGACCAGCGTCTGTTTGCGGACGTAATCTTCCGGCACGTGTTCAAGATTCGATTTGCTGATCTCGATGTAGTAGCCGAAAACGTTGTTGAATTTCACCTTCAGCGATTTGATGCCGGTGCGTTCGATTTCCCGGCGCTGGATTTCCGAAAGCCAGTTTTTGCCTTCGGTGGAGGCGCTGCGCAGTTCGTCGAGCTCGGCGCTGAAGCCGGGGCGGATCACTCCGCCGTCGGCGAGCAGCGCGGGCGGGGAATCGACCAGCGCTTTGGCGATTGCGTCGGTCAGTTCGGAAAAATCCCCGAAGCGCGAAGCGATGTCGTGCAGCATCGGCACTTCAAACCCGGCGAGCAGCGAGGCGATCGGTGGAATCAGTGACAGTGAAACTCCGAGCGACTGGAGGTCGCGCGGCGTGGCGCTGCCGAGGTTCAGACGGGCGGTGATCCGTTCGAGATCGCGGACCCCGCCGGTGGTTTCGCGGAGTTCGGCGAGCGTCAGCTGATCGAGCAGCAGGAAATCGATCGCATCCTGGCGGGCGACGATGGACGCATGGTCGCGCAGCGGTCGCAGCACCCATTGACGGAGTCGGCGGCTGCCGAGGGCGCCGGTGGTGTGGTCGAGCACTTCGAAGAGGGTGGTTCCCCGGGCGCTGCCGCGGGTGGACACCAGTTCGAGGTTGCGCAATGAAATTGCATCGAGGGTGAGCACGTTGTCGAGGCGGCGGAGTTCAAGCGAGGTGATGTGCCCGGCGTCGCGGCGCAGGTTCACCACCGCGTAACGCATAACCGCTCCGGCGGCGCCGACGGCGGTGGGCAGGTCGCGACAGCCGAACGCATCGAGGGTGGCGACTCCGAAGTGTTCGAGCAGCGTTCGCTCGGCTTCGGCGAAATCGAACTCATAATCATCAAGTTCAGTGAGCAGAATCTGACCGACCCCCTCGGGAAGACCGCCGTTTTCCGCGAGGAAGGCGCGGAATTTGTGCGAAATCAGAAGTTCATTGGCGCCGATGCGGTTGAGTTCGGCGGCGAACTGATCCGTTGAATCCGCAACGCAGATGAAAAATTCTCCGGTACTGACGTCGAGGGCGGCGAGGGCAAGTGTCCCTTTCTGGTCGCCGTTGACGGCGACCAGGAAGTTGTTGCATCCGGAATCGAGCATTCCCTGATCGGTGATGGTGCCCGGGGTGATGATCCGGGTCACCTGGCGTTTGACGATGCCTTTGGCGAGGCGCGGATCCTCCATCTGCTCGGCGATGGCGACCTTGAGTCCGGCGGCGACGAGGCGGGGCAGATAGCTTTCGAGCGCGTGGTAGGGAAATCCGCACATCGGAACTCCCTGACGGCGGGTCAGCACCAGTTCCAGCGTCTTGCTGACCCGTTCGGCATCCTCGAAGAATTCCTCGTAGAAGTCCCCGAGACGAAACAACAGCACCGCGTCGGCGGGAATGGCCGCCTTTGCCTCACGGTACTGACGCATCATCGGGGTAAGGTTATCGGACATCGCGGCCCCTGGTTCCTTCCAGTTCGACCGCTATCGATTCGGCGATCTTCGCCGCCGCCGGCTTGGTGATCCGGACCCGGCATCCGGCGATGGCCGGATATTCGAGCAGCAGCTTGACGACGCTGCCGGCGAGGGCTTCGAGCAGGGTGAAGTTCGACCCGGAAACGAACTCATAAATCCGGTATTCAAGTTCCGAATAGTTGATGGCGTCGGCAAGATTGTCACTCGCGGCGGCGGCGGAAAAATCGGTTTCGATTTCAATGTCGAACCGCAGCAGCTGGCGTCGGCTGCGCTCCTGCGGTTCGCAGCCGATGATCGTGAAAACGGTCAGATTGTTGATGAATATTTTACCCATGTGTTTAAGATACCACTGCGGGGCGGAAATGCAAATCCCGGTGCGGAAAAATTCTTGAACCGCACCGGGATTTCCGTTCAAATCGCCGCTGGACGGCGGCAAAAAAAACGGAATAGGGATTTAGAAGGAATATTCCTTCCAGGCGGAGGTGTCGCCGCCGATGGTGTAGCGCCATTTGCCGGAGGGGTTATAGTCATCGGTGTTGTTGCGCATCATGGTAAAGACTTCGACGGGATCGTAAGCTGCCACGTGACCGTCGACAAAGCCGAAATTGGCCCGGCCGTTGTGCCGGGTGGAGATGATGTTGCCGGTCCGGTTGAGGGTATATTGCTGTTTTTTGTGAGTCTGCGCCCAGGAGTCAACCGTGTAGAAGCATTGTGAGGCGTTGCGCACCGCTTTGCTGTTGAGGTGGCGGGCGGAATTGGCGCCACCGCTTACCCCAGCGCGCATCAGCAACCGGAGATCACGGTAGGGGGAGTTGGGATCTTCGGCGTCGAAGCTTGCCTGATAACTGCCGCTGGGAGTGGCGTAGGTCCAGGTGTGGGTGCCGGTTCCGGGGGTGTCACGAACCGGATTTGAAAGAGATGGGCATGTCAATGCTTTGGAATCGGCATTGATGTAGCCGTTACAGGCGATGAAGTCGGCCCAGGGGTATTTGGGATGAGCAGGGTTGCATCGGGTACAATTGGGAGTGATGGAATCGCGCAGTGCGTAGGCGCCGCGGTTGTCATTGGCGTACATGCCCATCGCAAGCAGGCACTGTTTTTGATTGGCAATGCAGTTGCTGGCGCGGGCAGCTTCGCGGGCTTTGGTGAGCGCGGGCATCAGCATCGCGGCGAGAATGGCGATGATCGCGATCACGACGAGCAGTTCGATCAGCGTGAATTTTTCGAGTGTGGATTTCATGGTTGCTCCTTTCCTGATTGGGTTGATGGACACTGTACTATTAAATTATCTCTGTTGTTTTTTTTATTATCGCAATCACGATGTGAGGCAGACGAAATTAGTGTTGTGGATTGTAATATTATATGACAAAGTTTTGGTTAACATTTACACTATGCTGACTCAAGTGACTTATTCGGATCATTCCGAGGGACCGGATCCGCGCGATGGTTTGCATAGTTTCACACAGTTCAGAATATGTAGGATTTCTGAATCGTGGTGTCGCCGCCGACCGTGTATTTCCAGGTGCCGGAGGGGCAGTAGTCATCAGTATTATTACGCATGATCGTGAACATTTCCACCGGATCGTATGCTGCCACGTGACCGTCGACAAAGCCGAAATTGGCCCGGCCGTTGTGCCGGGTGGAGATGATGTTGCCGGTCCGGTTGAGGGTATATTGCTGTTTTTTGTGAGTCTGCGCCCAGGAGTCAACCGTGTAGAAGCATTGTGAGGCGTTGCGCACCGCTTTGCTGTTGAGGTGGCGGGCGGAATTGGCGCCACCGCTTACCCCAGCGCGCATCAGCAACCGGAGATCACGGTAGGGGGAGTTGGGATCTTCGGCGTCGAAGCTTGCCTGATAACTGCCGCTGGGAGTGGCGTAGGTCCAGGTGTGGGTGCCGGTTCCGGGGGTGTCACGAACCGGATTTGAAAGAGATGGGCATGTCAATGCTTTGGAATCGGCATTGATGTAGCCGTTACAGGCGATGAAGTCGGCCCAGGGGTATTTGGGATGAGCAGGGTTGCATCGGGTACAATTGGGAGTGATGGAATCGCGCAGTGCGTAGGCGCCGCGGTTGTCATTGGCGTACATGCCCATCGCAAGCAGGCACTGTTTTTGATTGGCAATGCAGTTGCTGGCGCGGGCAGCTTCGCGGGCTTTGGTGAGCGCGGGCATCAGCATCGCGGCGAGAATGGCGATGATCGCGATCACGACGAGCAGTTCGATCAGCGTGAATTTTCTGTCATTAAGTTTCATAAAGCCCTCCACAATCAAATCTGACTGAAAGTCGTAATTTCTCAGACAATTCTACCGGAGATGATGGTTTCAACAATTTCCGATGTCAATATTATATGATAAATGTCGCTTTAAAGCAACCCCTTGCTGCAAAAGAGTCAAAATTATCCTGCCTGCTTGTTTGAAATCCACCTCAGGATCGGAAAATAATTTCCGGTGACGGAGCACAACATTGTCGGAGCGAGATGAGGCGATTGTTTTCGTCCTGTTGGTTTGCCGGCGGTTTCGGCCACACGTCTGTCGGCGGGATGGTTGTCGACCGTCGCAGTAGATTGACTTTCACTCTCCGGATATTTCCGGGTCCGGAATTGACGAAAAAGCGGTTTCGATGGTGGCCGACGCCGGAGGTGCGGAGATCGCCGGGCGTTCTTAAAGAGCTATTCCGGGGGAGAAACTGGTTTGAAAACTTCGCTTCCGGCAGCAACCGGCATACGAAAAAACTCCGCGGCAGCCTTTCGGCGGCGCAAAAGAATCAAAACTTTCCGCCTGTTTGTTTGAAATGAACCCGTTCCAGCATTATATTATTTTCCGAGTTAACATGGCGTTCCGGCGGCGGTATTTCGTTCATCCTTTCCATTCCCGCCGAATAACCGCCGTGACCGGTCCGGAGTGATGAATCTGAATTTCGCGCGGCGCGGCGGCTGGCAGCGCAACCTGCTGGTGGTATGGTTGTCGCAGTTCATGTCGATGGTGTCGTTCAGCGCCGCTTATACGTTCATACCGTTCTACTTTGAACGGCTCGGCGTTACCGATCAGAATGAATTGTCGCGTTACGTATCCTACTTCGCGGCGGCAGGAAACCTGACCTTCTGCATTTTCGCACCGATCTGGGGGCTGCTGGCCGACGTGTACGGACGGCGGATGATGTTGTTGCGTGCGAATTTCGGCGCAGCGGTGC
>CAKUKT010000049.1 GCA_934663655.1 uncultured Victivallaceae bacterium | reverse complement strand
GAGGAACTTTTCGCCGCGGCGGAAAAAGCCGGTGTCGATCTGATGTATGAAGCCAGCGTGGCGGGGGGAATCCCGATTCTCAAGGCGATGCGGGAAGGACTGGCCGCAAACCGGATCAGTCGGATCTACGGGATCATGAACGGCACCTGCAACTACATCCTTACCCGGATGGAACGTGAAGGCGTCGATTTCCCGGCGGTGCTCGCCGATGCGCAGCGTCTCGGCTATGCCGAGGCGAACCCGTCACTGGATATCGACGGATTTGACACCGCCCATAAAACAGCGATTCTCTCTGCATTGGCCTTCGGACGCTGGTTCGGGCTCGAACCCATCCATGTCGAAGGCATTCGTGACCTCGAACTGGTCGATCTCCACTGGGCAGGCGAACTCGGTTACCGGATAAAACTGCTCGGCATCATCAAATCCGAGAATGGAAAAGTGGAGATGCGAGTGCATCCGACGCTGATTCCCCGAGATACGCTGCTTGCGGACATTTCCGATGTCTTCAACGGGGTGATGGTGGACGGCGACTTCGTCGGCCAGACCCTCTTTTACGGCCGCGGCGCCGGACGCCGGGCCACCGCCAGCGCGGTCTGCGCCGATATCATCGACGCCGCACTCAACCTTTCCCGGAGCTGTGTCGGCCGGATTCCGGCATTCCGGGCCGGAAAACTTTTCGATACGGTGCTGCCGATGGAGGAGGTGGTTTCCCGCTACTATCTGCGTTTCCGAGTCAAGGATTGCCCCGGAGTCATCGCGTCGATCGCTCAGATGCTGGCTGAACATTCGATCAGTATCTCCAGTCTGGTACAGCATGAGAGCAAGTCCGTTGACGGCGAGGCGGCAGTGGTGATTCTCACCCATCCGGCCCGCGAGCGGGAAATCCGGGCGGCGATCAGCGAACTCGGCGTGCTTTCAATCAACCAGTCACCGATCAAACTGTTGCGGATCGAGGATATCTGAGTACCCCTGCCACGAGGAGAATTTTAGACATGGGAACCCACACCGTTGAAAAAATCGGTGGCACCAGTATGACCCGGTTCGGGGAACTGATGCGCAATGTCATCATCGGCGGCCGCAAAGGCGCTGAACTCTATAACCGTATTTTCGTGGTTTCGGCCTACGGCGGCATCACCGACCTGCTGCTCGAAGGTAAGAAAACCGGGGAACCGGGTATCTACGCAAGCTTCGCCGCCGGTGACAACAACCTGTGGCAGGAAAAACTTGAAAAGGCGCGAGCCCGGATGATCGAACTCAACCGTTCGTTTGAGGAACTCGGTCTTGACCAGAAGGCAGCCGACAACGTCATCAACGAACGGATGGACGGTGCGAAAAACTGCCTGCTGCATTTGATGCAGCTGCGCAGTTTCGGACACTTCAATCCCGGCGACTATCTGCCCGCCACCCGGGAACTGCTCAGTTCAATCGGAGAAGCTCACAGCGCCTACAATTCAACGCTGATTCTGCGCGCCAATTCCGTCAACGCCGAATTTGTCGATCTTTCCGGCTGGCGGGATCAGGAAACCGGCGACATGGAGCAGACGATCATTCACCACCTCGGCGGCCTCGACTACTCCAGCTGCATGCCGATTGTAACCGGTTATGCGAAATGCGCCGAAGGAGTGATGGCCAAGTTCGACCGCGGTTACAGCGAAATCACCTTCAGCAAGCTGGCGGTGGTCACCATGGCGGCCGAAGGGGTTATTCACAAGGAGTTTCACCTCTCCACCGGAGATCCGAAACTGATCGGCGTTGATAAGGTGAAAACCATCGGACATACCAATTTCGATATCGCTGATCAGCTGGCCGACATGGCGATGGAGGCGATTCATCCCCGGGCGGCCAAGGCGATGGAACTTCACAATATTCCGATCCGGGTGGCCAACGCTTTCGATCCCGGCAATCCCGGTACCCTGATCAGCCGGGATTATGTTTCCCCGGTGCCGCGGGTGGACATGATCTGCGGACGCCGCGACATCGTCGCCATCGAAGTATTTGATCCGGAGATGGTGGGCACCAGCGGTTATGATTACCACGTGCTCGAAAGTTTTGCGAAGTACAATCTCAGTTACATCGCCAAAAACACCAATGCCAATACCATTACCCACTACGTTTCGGAGAAGTCTGCGGGATTGAACCCCTGCATCGAGGAGCTTAAGAAGAATTTCCCCAGCGCCAAGATCGAAACCCGCAAAGTCGCGATCATCGGTGTCATCGGCAGCAATATGAAACTGCCCGGCTTCCTCTCCCGCGCCGCGCGGGCACTGGCGGATGCCCATATCAACATTCTGGCGCTCGACCAGTGTATGCGTCAGGTGAACATGCAGTTCGTGATCGGCCGTGACGATTTCCAGGAAGCGCAGATCGCCCTGCACCGGGAACTGGTGGAAAAATCCTGAACCGCCGCCGGGCGGAGAGATTCCGGATCGGGGAACTGCCCGGTCCGGAATTTTTTTTATCGGATGGCAGCGCCGGATTCGACCTGCCGGCGGGAAATGGGAACGCCGAGGTGGGGGAGGGCAGGGTCACCGTGAAAGCTGGACTGCCGCGGTTTTGACGCTTTCGATCATGTAATCAAGCCGCCGGCGATCCATTCCCGGATAAACACCGATCCACAGCGAATCGTTCATAATCCGGTCGGTGTTGACGAGCGGAGCGCCGATCCGGTAGTCGACATCCTTTTTCAGTGATTCAAAGCAGGGGTGCCGCAGCAGGTTTCCCGCAAAGAGATTGCGGGTCTGAATATTGCGCGATTCGAGGAACTGCGCCAGCTGGTTGCGGGTAAAACGCGCTTTTGAGTTCAGCGTCATCAGAAAACCGAACCACGATGGTTCGCTCTCGGGGTATTTCTCAAAAAGATCAATTTCTTCGACCGACTTCAACCCTTCGTACAGTACGTCGAAATTCTCCCGCCGCTTCCGGATAAATTCCGGCAGTTTGTCGAGCTGGACGCACCCGATCGCCGCCTGCAGGTCAGTCGCCTTGAGATTGAAACCGAAGTGGCTGTACACATATTTGTGATCATATCCGAGCGGCAGCGTACCGTACTGACGGGTAAAACGGCAACCACAGGTATTGTCCACCCCGGATGCGCACCAGCAGTCCCGCCCCCAGTCGCGCAGCGACAGCATGATCTTCTTGAGCAGTGGATCATCGGTGTAAACCGCTCCTCCCTCGCCGGTGGTGAGATGGTGCGGCGGATAAAAACTCGAAGTTCCGATATCACCGTGACTCCCGGTCGGTTTCCCCTCGTAAAGAGAACCCAGCGCATCACAGTTGTCTTCGATCAACCACCAGCCCCGGCGACGGCAGATTTCCTTGATTGCCCTGAGATTGAAAGGATTCCCCAGGGTGTGCGCCGCCATCACCGCGCGGGTGCGTTCCGTGGCGGCGGCTTCGATCTGCGTCGGGTCGATGTTCGCAGTACCAAGTTCAACATCAACGAAAACCGGCACGGCTCCGTACTGGATGATCGGCGAGACCGTGGTCGGAAACGCACAGGCAACGGTTATTACTTCATCACCGCGCCGGATTCTCCGGTCACCGAGCAGAGGTGAGGTCAGAGCTGAAAACGCCAGCAGATTGGCGGAACTGCCCGAATTGACCAGTAATGCGAACCGTACTCCAATAAATTCCGCGAGGTGTTCTTCAAATTCGCGCGTGTAACGTCCGGAGGTGAGCCAGAACTCCAACGCCGAATCAACCAGACGCACCATCTCCTCAGAATCAAATACGCGCCCGGCATAATTGATCCGGCTTTTACCCGGTTCAAACGGCGCCTCCGGTGCCGGTTGATGAACCAGACGGTAATACTCCTCAACCTTGCCGAGAATCTCCCGGCGCAATGATTCTACTTTGTCCATGGAAGTTTCCGTTCGACGGCGTCGGCCGTATAGCGTTCAAGATCTTCAAGAGTGTTCACCCGGCCGGAAGTGTGGAACTCCCGGTACCAGGCGGCGGTACGTTCGAATGTCTCCTGCGGGCTCCAGACGCCGTGCCAGCCCAGTTGTTCAGCTGCCTTGTCACAGTTCAGCCGCAGCAGCCCCGCTTCATGCGGGCCCAAAGCCGGTGTATTCGCACTGACGATCCGGATCCGGTCCCAGTGACCGGCCAGCGCCGCCGCCGCCGCCCCCACGGTAACCGCCTCCGCTTCCGCCGGACCGAAATTCCATGCCGAGGCAAATTCCCGGCAGCCGGACAACAATTTCGCCCCGAGCGCCAGATAACCGCTCAGCGGTTCAAGTACGTGCTGCCAGGGTCGGACCGAACCGGGGTTGCGCAATTCCGCCGGACGCCCCGCCGCCGCCGCCCGCATCAGATCCGGAACCAGCCGGTCTTCCGCCCAGTCACCGCCGCCGATCACATTGCCGGCACGGCCGGTCGCCAGCAGCGGGGCTCCCGGAACGGAGAAAAAACTCCGCCGGTAGCCGGACGCAACCAGTTCCGCACACCCCTTGCTGGCACTGTAGGGATCGTGA
This sequence comes from uncultured Victivallaceae bacterium, assembly GCA_934663655.1. GTDB lineage: Bacteria > Verrucomicrobiota > Lentisphaeria > Victivallales > Victivallaceae > UBA1784. Next base: position 7,538 of record CAKUKT010000049.1, on the reverse strand, counting down.
CCTCCCATCGGTTCATCTTCCCGGTATCCCCGGTCCCGTTCGCGGTTTTCATAGCACTTGTCGGAGGTTACCGCGACGATCGCCCGCACCGATGGCGTCAACCGGCAGGCCTCAAGTACATTGACGGTACCGAGCACATTGACCGCAAAGGTTTCCACCGGTTCGAGGTAGCTGCGGCGAACCAGCGGCTGCGCCGCCAGATGAAAGACCGCTTCCGGCTGAAAGTCGGCGAAAATATTCTTCAACGCGTCGAGATCACGGATATCAAGGTACTCAGAACGGATTTGCGGTTTGAGCAGGTTGTAATGGCAGGGTTCATTCATCGGCAACGCGATTCCGCAAACCTCGGCGCCAAGTTTCCGGAGCCACAGCGTCAGCCATGACCCTTTGAAACCGGTATGCCCGGTAATCACCACTCGGCGACCACGGTAGAGATCGTCAAACATTGCCGCACTTCCAATGTCTGGTCCAGGGCGCCTCACCGGCATTCCAGATCCGGTTGAGCAACTCATATTCACGCTGGTTGTCCATGCACTGCCAGAAGCCGTCATGCCGGTATGCCCCCATCTCACCGGCGGCGGCACAGCGACTCATCGGCGCACGTTCGAGCACCAGCGATTCATCATCAGCGAGGTACTTCTCCACAAAACGGCGGTTCACCACCATGTAACCGCCGTTGATGTAGCCGCCTCCCTGGGAGGGCTTCTCCTCAAAACCGCCGACCTCGTCCCCGTCAAGAATGAGTTCGCCGAACCTCGTCTCCGGATGAACCGCGCTCAGCGTGATCGCACGCCCGGAATCAAGGTGACAGCGCAGCAACGCCTCCAGATCGATATCCGCCAGACCATCGCCGTAAGTGAGAAAGAAGTTCTCCGCTTCCGGCGGCAGATAACGCGACGCCCGGAATACCCGGCAGCCGGTCATGCTCTCCAGACCGGTCCCGGCAAGTGTCACTTTCCAGTCCGACTCCTCGCTGTTGCCATGAAAAACCATCTCGGGGTTGTGGCCGAGCGTGATCGTCGCATCCGAGGTACGCAGATGATAGTTCACGAAATAATCGACAAAGGCTTCACGTTTGTAGCCGAGACACAATATGAAGTGGCGCACGCCGAATGACGCGTAGGTTTTCATGATGTGCCAGATGATCGGTTGTTCACCGATCGGCACCATCGGTTTCGGCAGCACTTCAGTGAGTTCGCGCAGCCGCGTTCCCTTGCCTCCGCAGAGGATCATCGCCGTCATGGATTCCAACATTTTATCCGCTCCATCTTGTGCGTTCAGCCATCACGCTCCCCGTCGCCCGGGCATCAGTTCCGCGCTGTCGAGCATCAGCGTCACCGGGCCGTCGTTGATCAACTCCACCCGCATCTCCGCGCCGAAACGACCGCCGGCAACAGAAATTCCAAGTTGACGCAGTTCCACCATAAAAGAGTTGTACAACTCCTCCGCCAGTTCCGGCGCCGCCGCGCCGCCGAAATAGGGGCGCCGCCCGCCGGAAGCATCTCCGTACAGCGTGAACTGGGACACCACCAGCGCCGCGCCGCCGGTATCGAGCAATGAGAGGTTCATCTTGCCGGCCTCGTCGGAGAATATCCTGAGTCTGGCGCATTTGTCCGCCATGAATTTTACCGTCTCCCGGGTGTCGGCAGGCCCGACCCCGAGCAGAATCACCAGGCCGGGGCCGATTTCGCCGACACATTCTCCGGCGATGGTCACCCGGCCCGAGGCCGCCCGCTGGATCAACGCTCTCATCGGATCAGCCGGGTAAATTCGTTACGGGTCGCCAGTTCGCGGCGGAAACTGCCGAGCATGCTGCTGGTGGTCATCACCGAATGCTGTTTCTCAACTCCGCGCATCTGCATACAGAGGTGCCGGGCCTCGATAACCACGCCGACCCCCTGGGCATTCAATGTTTCGAGCAGCATCTGCGAAATCTCCCGCGTCAGCCGCTCCTGAATCTGCAGCCGACGCGCGAACATATCGACAATACGCGCAACCTTGCTGACTCCCAACACCTTGCCGTTGGGGATATATCCGACGTGACATTTGCCGAAAAAGGGCAGCATGTGATGTTCACAAAGACTGAAAAATTCAATGTCCCGCACAATCACCATGTCATCGGACTCAGTGGTGAACAACGCTCCGTTGACCAGCTGATCCACATTCTGTCGATACCCCCGGGTCAGAAATTCCAGGCTCTTGCGAACCCGTTCCGGGGTTTTGAGCAGTCCTTCGCGTTCCGGGTCTTCTCCGATATGGCGAAGGATTTCTCTGATCGCCTCTTCCATTATGCTGCACGGCTCCCGGTCAGAGAATCTTACCGGCGGCATCCAGCCAGGCATCGGCAAGCACCTGATGGCCGGTCATCGTCGGATGCACGCCATCGGCCAGCAGCAGCGCGGGATCGCCACCCCGTTCGACCGCCTTGTTGAGTACCGACTGGAAGGGCACAAAGATCTGCTTGTATTCCCTGGCAAGTTCACGGGCGACTTTGCCGCGCGCGGCCATTTCGCCGAGCCAGTCATCGTTCACCGCGCCGAAGTTGAGCACAAAGGGTTCGCAGATCACCAGCTTCACTTCGGGGAGTTTCTCCAGTGTCCACTCAATCAGCATCCGGTAGAACTTGGCGTAACGCTCAACTTCAACACCGTTCTGACGCTCAAATTCGTGCCAGGTGTCGTTGACGCCGATCAGAATGCTGATGATATCCGGGCGCAGATTCAACGCGTCGATTTTCCAGCGGGCGTAAAGATCAACCACCCGGTTGCCGGAAACACCACGATTGTAAATCTGATAACCTTCGCCGAGATGATCGGCCAGAATCCGCGCGCCGATCAGAAACGGATATCCACTGCCGAGGCCGGCGTTGAACACATCTTCCCGGGAACGGCCGCAATCGGTTACCGAATCCCCCTGGAACAGAATTTTTTTCGACATGATAATTTTCAAACCTGATTGTTATTGTAGAGGCCCCGGGAAATGATCGCGTCCCGGGATGCCGCTCCGCATTGGGTAACTACTTGTGGGCCTCCTTGACCAGGTCGCACGCCTCGATGAGGTAGGGTTCGGAAACCTGGTTGGTCGGGAACCACGGCGCCGTCATGAAGCCGAGCAGGTGTTCCGGAGAAATCGTTTGGGTACAGTAAGCCACCGTTCCGGCGTAGTTCTCCTTGACCGCCCAGTTGCTTCCCGCCGCGATCTGGTCGTAGCCGAGACGTTCAAGCCGGGCGTAGGCATCGACCCGCTTTTTCTCCGGTTTGAGGTATTCCGGCGTCTCGTCGGCGAAGTTGAACACCTCTTTGTAATACCAGTTGCTCTGCACCACGTCGGTCGCTACGTTGGCCGCAAATTCCTCGTCGCTGCAATCCCAGAGCTTATCGGCCCACATCCAGGGACGCGCGCCGGTCCGGCGAACTTCATCGAAGTAGAAGTTGAGATCATCCCACCAGAGCGCTCCCTCTCGTACCACCCGGTAACTGAAGCCTTCCCGGTTCTGATGAGCATAGGTCTCCTCATCCATGCCGATGTGGAAGAACCGGGGATGATCAAAAAGTTCCGCCGCTTCAGCGATGATATCGCTGCAGAAACGGTAATATGGTCCGGTGGAGAGCATCCGGGAATATTCGTGCATCCAGGCGTCGTGGCAACTGGAGAAGTTGAACTTGGGAATCACTTCCAGTCCCAGGTCACGACAGCGGGCGAGTTCATCTTTGAGTTTGCGGGGGCTCCAGGCGCCGCCGATGGCAATTTCCGGGTGGGAGTGAAGTTTGACCGCATCTCCGACATCGATCACCAGCATATTGCCGCCGCAGGCGGCGAAGTGTTCAGTGACCCGCTTCCAGACCGGATCCTCAGTCTTAAGCACATCTGACCACAGCCGTTGGGTGTTGTACAGCGGCATGCGGTCGCAGTGGTGCGGATAAAAGGGACGGTAATACTCCGGATCCAGATGGAAATACTTTTCCGGGGCCCAGTCTTCCCACATATTCATTGAGAGGTGAATCAGGAACGATTTGATCATTTTCCATGTCTCCTTTAAAAATATCGTTATGTTCCATATATTAATTTACGGTCACAAGAAATTTTTTTCAACCTGAAAGCGAGATGAAATCATCTTTTTATCCGCAACGAAAGCGGTTCAGGAGGAGTTAAGTTTATACAGCTCGCAGCCGATCTCCGCGGTGAGCGCACCGGCGATCTCTGCGGCGAACGCGCCATTGCTCTCCCCCGGGCCCACGTAATCATCGAGAAAATCAAAGATATCCGGCAGCGTCAGCAGACAGGGCAGTTCCGGAGTGTCCGGCGGCAGCGCCCGGATGATCGCGCGTCTGGCTTCCCCCATGATCCGTCCGGCGCGGTAGAAGAGCGGGAATGCTTCAAGCTCGGTAAGGGGAACGCTCAACTCGTAATGCCGCGCGAATGCACCGAGCATGAAGAAAAAATGAATCCGGGCAAACAGCGGAGTGATGGCGCTGATTCTGAGTATGCCTTCATCGATCATATTCCTGGCTTCCGGAGGCAGCAGCGAGAACATCTCCCGGCGGCTCATCGTCAACGGCGGGGTAGGGGGGAAATCGGTTCTTTCCGCGGCGGCGGAGAGGATGCGTTCATAATGACGCGCCAGCTCCAGCAGCAGCTTCGGAGGCGCCGGATTGATCGTCAGTTTCGCCGCCGCTTCGGAGACCAGCGCGACCACCCGGTCGAACCGTTCCGGCGGACAGGCGAGAAATCCTGCGAGCAATTCGCCGACCGAAGCGGGGTCGGTGGAGATTTCGATGATCTTTTCGCCGCCGCCATGCTGACGGAATAACTTGGCGGTCTCCGGAAAACCGGCTTCCTCCAGCAGACGAACCACCGCCGCATCAATTTCACCACGCCCGAAAACCGGTTCCGGTCGCGGCGCCCGCCGCAGCGTGTACTCGAGCGCGAGCGCGATATCCTCGGCGACAAAACCCTCGTCTCCCCGCCCGGAGGCGATGAAACAGCTGATCAGTCTGGTCTGAAGTTCCTGCGCGTCAAACGGGTGTCGGGCGCCATCAAAATCCTGAACCAGAATTTCTCCGGAGAAATTACCGGTCATAATTCACTTCTTCCTCCGGGCACGGGAACAGAAGCCGCAACCGGGATCTTCGCACAACAACAAATTCGGATCGGCGGTCAGCAGTTCACGGGCCAGCTCGTGAAACTCCCGGACGTCGATCAGATGAAATTCTCCGATCCCGAACTTTCCGGTGACGATTTTCAAGCCGTGAGCGAGTGCCCGCTGATAGAAACGGCTGCTGATGCCGCGATAGAAATCCCGACAGCCGCCGAGGTGCTGTTCGATCCAGGCCGAACGCACTCCGTCGCTGGTCCGATAACGCGCCAATGCGCCGCCGAGATAGGGCAGATTGAGTTCGGTTTCAAGGTAGTGAAGCATCGTTGTGCAACCGAGGCCGGTACCGAGAAAGAGCATTTTCCCTCCCTTTTTCACCAGCTGCGGCCACACGCTGTCAAGCCCGGTCGGCGGCGAAAACGGACTCCGGCGAGAGAGCATCTCCGCCGCATCGCGACCGATTCCGGCAACCGAATGGGTGATGTGGGGGTCCCGGATACATCCCGGACGAGTCAGCAGTTGATTGACCAACGCTCCGGTGTAGGGTTTGGTCTCCGGAGAGGCGGGACGGTATTTCACTCTGGCGACCGGAGCTCCCTCAAAATAGATAGAGGGTGTGGTAAAGGCCGGCATCAGCAAAGTTCCCTCTTCGCCGATCAGTTCCAGCAGCAGATCGTTGACTTCCGCGGCACCGGCATGATCGGCGAGGGGACCGGCGGCGCCGAGCGCGGAATGGACCATCAGTACATCGCCCCGGGAAATTCCCGCCTTTTGGAGTTCTTCACGCAGTGAGGAAAGGTGCAGGGCGCGTTCGCACTCGAACTCAAGATAACCGAGCCGGCCGAGCCGGCCGAAATCGGAGATCAGCCGTTTGAGTTCCGTTTCACTCTGACGCGGTACACCTTCGGCCTCAGCGATCGCGAGAAGTTCCGCCAGCGAACGACGACGGTCGGCGTTCGCAATCATTCTGCCGATCGGCAGGTAGATGGTTTCAAAAACATCACCGTGTTCGGGGTCCCGCGCCATGTCGTAAGGCAGCACCGGTTCGGTGCGGCGCAGGAAGATCGACTTGCAGAGGTCGAACCAGACTCCGGAACGCGGAATCAGATTTTCCGGCGCACGATAGGCGGAAATAATTTCCTGCGCCGCCGCGTTGATCCGGTCGGCCTGTTCCGGCATCCGGAGCGCGCAGAGTTCGGATGCGAAACATTTCGCCTGATGATTTACGCGGCGGGCGAACTCCTCGGCGCTTTCGCTCACTTCGTTTCCGCCGTCCCCGCCGGGATGGAAGAACTGATCATCATCGCCGCGGGTGCCGCGGGCGACAATCTCCCGGAAGGCGGCCAGCTGTACATCACCGACAACTTCCGGAGCAATGCCCGCACCGTCAGTGAGCACGGCGGAACTCCAGGTAGCAGCGAGACCGGCAAAAGCAGCGCAGTTTTCCGGATCCACCCGGTCGATGGTCTGGGTGGAATTGTGCCAGAAACCGCGATCGCGTCTCAGCGGCCAGATGGTCGGCACCCCGCTTCCGGAGAGAGCCGTGTCATCGGAATAAAAACCGAAATGCATGATTTCGATGGCGCCCGGATATTCGGGGCGCAGCTTCTCAAGCACGGTCCGCATCAACGCATTGCCGCCGAAGGTGATGTTGGGCGGAGCCAGCCAGAAACGGGTGCTGGAAACGCCGGATTTCGGGCTGGAGTCGATATTGATTGCGCCGAGCGGAGTACCGGTTTTTGCAGTGGCGAGGAACGCCGCAAAACCGTGCAGTTCCCGGGCGAACACCACCCGCAACGTATGTTGAGGCGCGGAAATCGCTCCGGAATCGATCGCTTTGCGCAATATTTTGACGATTTCCAGCGAGGTGACGACTCCGATGCTGTTGTCATCCGCGAGCGGTTCATAGAGGTGGGAGAGCAGCCATAACTCCTGATCGTCACGGCCCGGCAGTACGCCGGTCACCGCCGGTACCGTATCCGCAAAGAAATGACCGTCCGATTCGGCCCGCAAGGTGACCGGTCCCAGCTCTAACGCCCGCCGCAGTTCGGCGCCGACCTGCGGCGAAACACCGAACCCGATATATGGGGGATCATATTTGGTAAGTCCCCAGCGGCCGCTCGGGGTGTTGCCGTTGAACCAGCAGATGCATTCCGGAGTTTCCTCTCTTCCGCAGAGATAATCACAAACCACCCCCGCGGCGCCGAGTTCGAGTACGGCGCGGAGCGCCTTGCCGCGCGGACGCTGATCGGAAGGAAGCAGCACCAGGGTGCCATCATCGACGTCGGCACCGCGAAGCATCTGATTGAATTCGACCAGATTAAAGAGTTTTCCGCCCTCGGGCAGCGACGGGGAACCGGTCATCAGATGAAAGGGATGGCGCGAATAATCGGCAATGACCGGATCGGCGAAGGGCAGGGGGGATTTGACCACCGTGAGTCTG
>CAKUKT010000048.1 GCA_934663655.1 uncultured Victivallaceae bacterium | reverse complement strand
AGGTGCAGGGTTCTCAACCCTGCCGGGGGTTCGGGGCGAGGAGCCCCGACCGGGGTTTGGGGCGGGAGCCCCAAGCAGGTTTCAGGGCGGCAGCCCTGACCGGGGTCCGGGGCGGGAGCCCTGACCGGGGCTCGGAGGATTCCGGCATTTCCGGGGATGGTAATAAGAAACAAAAAAAACCGGACCTCGTCGAGAGGCCCGGTTCGAGACAGCTTTTACGATTACTTGGTGCGGCGGATTTTCAGCGCATCGGTAATTTCGATATACTTAGCGCGATTTTCCCGCATCAGATAGGCGAGAAGTTTTTTCCGGAGGGCAACCATTGCGAGAAGGCCACGGCGGGTGCTATGATCCTTGGGGTTGGCCTTAAGGTGAGCAGTAAGCTCGGTAATACGGGCGCTCAGCAAAGCGATCTGCACTTCGGGCGAACCGGTGTCACCCTCTTTGCGTCCCCACTTGGCGATGATGTCGATACGATCCTGTTTGTCCATGCCCAAATCTCCTTGATTTTTATGGTTGCGAGTCGGCGAGCAGCGTTGCCGGACAAAAGCTGAACGCCACCATCCCGACCGTTATTTTTCTAATATACATCGGCGTTGGATTAAATGCAACCCCGAAGAAAGTTTTTCTTTCTCATAATTAATGAAAGTTTGCTTTACTCCGGGATCTGATCTATATTGAATTACAGGTAAGATTTTCCTTGAGGCAGCAATGCGTACCTTTCATCTTGCAGATTTTGATCGACATGGCTTCGGCATAGCGATCGACCGGCAGATGTTTCAGTTGCGGAACGAGCAGTTGCCGCATCTGCACGACTGTACTGAAGTGGTTTGTGTACTTCGTGGCGGTGGAGTAAACTCCATTGACGGGGTGAATGAGCCGCTGATTGCGGGAGATTTCTATGTTGTTCCGCATGGATCGGTGCATCAGTTTTTTTCGACCCAGGGGCTGGAATTTTACAATCTGATGTTCAACTGGTCGCTGTTTTCCGCTGCGGAAATGGAAGTGTTGCGCAGCCGTCCGGGTTTTGCGGCGGTATTTGAATCGCGCGGCAGAACTGGCGGCAGTGTATTTTCCGATCCTTCCGGTGAAATTTCCCGGCGGTGCGGAATAATCGCCGAGGAGCTCGACCATGGTGGAGCTTCCGCAGCGCTGACGGCCAAAGCGGCGTTGCTGCTGTTGATAGCGGCGATTTGCGACCGGTGTTCGGGAAAAAACTCCCGGGTCACGCTTGGGGGAGCGCTTGAAGACACGGTAATGCGGCGGATACTTACCGAACTCCACCGTGACCCCGGCACGGAAATAAGCGTATCAAAGGTAGCCTCACGGGTGCATCTGAGCGCCACCTATGTGAATGAATTTTTCCGTCTTCGCACCGGGATTCCGCTGATAAAATATCGCAACATGTTCCGGATCGCCGAGGCGGGCAGGCTGTTGGCAGAAGATGAAACGCTTCCGGTTTCGGAGGTTTCGCGGCGTTGTGGTTTTGCTGACAGCGGTTATTTTTCGCGGGTGTTCAAACGCGAAGCGGGGATGACGCCGAGGCGTTATCGTCAAGAAATTCTAAGGAAGAAAAATCCTTGAAAAGTACAATTTTTTCCCTCTTTCACACAGGCAAATCAGTTAAGAGTGGTCTATATTACAGAAAAGGCCAAGGCTACCGGTCGATGGGAATCGGCGGTCCCGGCCGGCTCAAAACCACTGGGGAGACAACAATACGATGAGCGGAAAAAAAGTTCAAGAGAGTTCGGTGCTCAATCTTGCCGAATACCGTGACAAGGTACTTGGCTGCTGGCTGGGGAAGAACATCGGCGGAACGCTGGGGGCGCCGCTGGAGGGGAAGCAGGATTTTTTTGAAGTGACTGGATACCTGCAGGATCTCGACGGCAAACCGGCACCCAATGACGATCTTGATCTTCAGCTGGTCTGGCTTGACGCGGTGGAGAACCACGGGGTTTACAACCTCAATCCGGGGGTGATGGGCGAGTGCTGGGTGAACCATATCATCGCGGGCTGGAACGAATATGGAGTTTGCCGGGCCAATATTCTCAATGGTTTCTATCCGCCGCTGTCAGGTGCGCTGAATAATGAGCGCTGGTACCGGAGCAACGGAGCCTGGATTCGTTCGGAAATCTGGGCGTGTTTATTCCCCGGCTCTCCCGATGAGGCGGCGCGTTTCGCAGTGCTGGACGCTTCTTGCGACCATTGCGGGGACGGAGTATATGCGGAAATTTTCACCGCGGTGCTTGAATCGGCGGCGTTTTTCGAGAGCGATCTGCGTAAATTGATCGAACTCGGCTTGTCGCGTATTCCCTCAGACAGCCGGGTTGCAGGGTCGGTGCGTCTGGCCTGCCGGCTTTTTGACGAAGGGAAATCCCTGCGGGAAGCGCGCGACGAGATCGTGCGGGCGAATGCCGATCTCGGCTGGTTTCAGGCGCCCGGCAACCTTGGTTTCACGGTGCTCGGTCTGTTGTACGGAGGGGGAGATTTCGGGAAAACCCTCTGTTATGCGGTGAATTGCGGTGACGACACTGACTGCACGGCGGCGACGGCGGGTTCGATTCTCGGGATCATGTACGGGGCAAAGAACATTCCCGAACAATGGATAGCGCCGATCGGCCGTACGATTCAAACGGTTGCGATCAACCGTTTTGAACTTCCGGTTCCCGGAACCATCGACGAACTGACCGACCGGGTCGTCAATGAAGCCCTCCGGGCCGCCCAGGAAAATCCGCTGCTGGTACAATTTTCCGAAACGGAATCCTCGGTGCTCACCGCGGCGGATGCCGCAGCGCTCGCCACGCCTCAGGCGTTGGAGATAGACCAGTGGGCGCAGGAATTCAATTTCCCGTGGGGGACATTTACGGTTACCGGCGAGGAGTGGCCGCTGCTGGAGAGCGGAGTGGCGCGCCGGTTGAAGGTCGAGATCAGCCACACCACCTACGTGAACGAAGTGGTTTCAATCAAGCCGTTGTTGCCGGAGGGCTGGAGTGCGACGCCGGCGGGGGTGGTCTTTACCCCGTCGCGCCGGACTTTCGTCGCCTCGGCGGAACTGGAGATCACTCCGGGCGAGATCGATGACGCGCTTATCTACATACCGTTTGAAATCCGGCTGGCCGGACGGGCGAATCCCTTCATGACGGCAGTGCCCTTCCAGCAGCGCGGTGCGGTGAGCGGCAACAATATGAGCAGACTCTGCCGGGCCAGGAGCCGGCAGTTGCGTCGCCATCAGGCCAGATGCTGCCGCTGAACTGAACTTTTTTTCAAAAAAAACTCCCCCGTGTGGTTGACATCGTCATCACCGGGGTATATATTCATCATTGAGCCGGGTTCAAGTGAATTGGATCCGGTTTTGATGTAAACGACTGCAACCGCTGCCGGGCGACCGGGTGGAAGTTCCCGACGGCAAAAATCTTTGAATACTGTTCAACGATGAAAAAAGCGCCGCAGTTATCCAGAGAAGAACTCTTCAAGAAGTACGACCGCCAATCCCTCGAAAAGGTGATGCCGCTGCTGCGTCCCTACCGGCAGATGATCATTTCCGCGATCACCACGCTGGTGCTCTTCAATATGATCGGGCTGTCGATGCCGTGGATGCTGAAAATCGCGATCGACCGGGTGCTTCCCAATGCCGACTACCTGCTGTTCTGGATACTCTGCGGGGCAATGACCCTGATCTACATGGCGCGCTGCCTGCTGCGTTACGTGGCCAGTTATCTGGTGGACTACATCGGGGTGAGAATCATGGTGGATCTGCGCCAGAAGGTATTCCGCCACCTCCAGAGCCTGTCACTGCGCTTTTACGAGGAATACCGGACCGGCAAACTGATCAGCAACGTCATCAGCGATGTGGCGCTGCTGCAGATGCTGGTACGGACGATGACCCAGTTCGGTGAACAGCTGTTCCAGTTGCTGATCATATCCGGCCTGCTGCTGGTCATCAACTGGAAAATGGGCCTGCTGACCTTTCTATCCATTCCGATCCATTACTGCAACTTCGCCTTTTTCCGGCGGGCGATGCGCAAGGATTCCCTGGTGATCCAGGAGAAGATGTCCGAAATTTCCGCCAATCTTTCGGAAACGCTGAGCGGCGTAAAGGTGGTCAAATCCTTCGCCAAGGAACGGGCGGAATCCCGCAGCTTTTTCCAGAATCTGCGCCCGATCGTCGATATGCAGATGCGCGTAACCGTGGACGGCATCGGTTTGTGGACGGTTTTCGACATGGTCTCACTTTTCACCTACCTCGGAATCATCGGGATGGGGATCTGGTTCGTGAAGGACGGTTCGATAAGCATCGGCGAATTTGTCGCGTTCTACAGTTACGTGGGAATGATGCTGAGCCCGATCAACATTCTTTCCGGATTGAGCACCACCTTTGCCCAGGGCATGGTGGGAGCCAGCCGGATTGTTTCGCTGCTCAACACGATCCCCGAAATCAAGGAGGCTCCCAACCCGATTCACCCCGAAAAGATCGAGGGCAACATCGAGTTCAAGCATGTGATGTTCAGTTACGACAAGGAGAAGGGTCCGACCATCAACGACTTCAATCTGAGCATCAGTCCCGGCCAGAAGGTGGCGCTGGTCGGTCCGAGCGGTTCGGGGAAATCGACGATCAGCAATCTGCTGCTCCGCTTCTACGACATTGATTCCGGTTATATCCGCGTTGACGGCATGGATATCCGCAAGCTCAGCATCGAGAGCTATCGCGGCCATATCGGGGTGGTGCTTCAGGAACCGTTTCTGTTCTCGGGAACCATCCGTGAAAATATCGGCTATGCGAAACGGGACGCCACCAGCGAGGAGATTGAGGAAGCCGCCCGCATGGCCAACGTCGAGGAATTTGTATCGCAGCTTCCCGACGGCTTCGACACGATCATCGGCGAAAACGGCGCCAGTCTTTCCGGCGGCCAGAAACAACGACTGGCGATCGCCCGGGCAATTCTCAAAAACCCGGCGATACTGATTCTCGACGAGGCGACCAGCGCCCTGGATACGATGTCCGAATATCTGGTGCAGGAAGCACTCGACCGGCTGATGAAAGACAAGACCACGATCATCATCGCCCACCGCCTCTCGACCGTCAAAAACGCCGATCTGATCGTGGTGCTCGATTCAGGGAAGATTGTTCAGCGCGGCACCCATGATGAACTCATGGCACAGCCGGGCATCTATCAGGAACTTTATCAGACCCAGCGCCGGATGGCGCGGCAGATCTGAGGCTTTGCCGGAAAACGGAGAGTGGACGGGGACCGGGATCGAACTTCATCTCCTGATCAGGCAGATTTAAGTTAAAGAAAAACAAATGCCCGCATTCAATTACAACCATATCCACAAGGAAAATCACATTTCGCTGCAGCGTCAGCTGAAGGTGTTCAAGCGGATCGTGCTCACGATACTGTTTCTGGCGGTGGTGATGCTGCTGGGAATGATCTTCGGTACTATGGAAGATCAGGTCAACGGTATTGGTTCGGTGGCCGGGATTCGCGAATATGATCTCAAGGCGCTGGTGAGTGCAAGAATCATCAAGATCCACCGTCATGAAGGCGAGGAGGTTGCCGCCGGAGAAATTCTCGCGGAATTTGATTCCCGCGACCAGCGTGCGCTGATCACGCGCCTCAACAATGAACTTGAAGAGCTGGATCAATCGATCAGCGTCAAGGAACACGAACTCGAACTGCTGCGTCGCGACCCCCTGCCCTCCTACTACCGCCATACCAAACTTGAACTTGATGAAGCCCGGGAACGTTATGCCCGCACCCGCCACGAACTGGAGGTCTACACCAAACTTTTCGAACAGAAAGTGACCACCCGCAAAGAGTTTCTACGCGTCGAACTCGACAATCTGAGCGCCCGGATGACCGTCCAGCGTCTGGAAGAAGACTGGAAAAAACTTGAAGACGGCCTGGCGACGGAAATCATCGCCCACGCCGAGGAGGAACTCAAGCTGCTGCGCCGCCGCCGCGAAAGCAAAAGCGATGAGATCGCCATGGCCGAACGCCAGCTCGAAGATTATGTGCTCCGCGCGCCCGACGCAGGTATCCTGACCGATATTCCGCCCCGGCCGGGCGGTTACTACGAAAAGGGCGAAGTGGTGGTCAAATTCGCTGCCAACCAGAATAAGAAAGTAGTGGGACTGATCGACGAGAAACAGATCTTCAAGGTCGCGCCCGGTCAGCCGGTCCGAATCTACTGCAATCAGTACAACTACCTCGATTACGGCTATTTCGACGGCAAAGTGGAGGCGATCTACCAGCTGCCGGTGCAGATGAACGGCGGCAACTACTACCCGGTGAAAATTCTGCTCACCCGGGAACCGCAGCCGTTGAAATTCGGTTCCAAATGCGAAGTCACCATCATCACTGGTCGCGAACGGATCATTTTCGCCTTGCTCGGCATCAAAAGTCAGGGATACCTCGCCCGGCGCGGCCTGAGCGTTCCCCGGGCTGCAACCGCAGAAGAGAGTAGACCGCAGCAGCCGGACGAGCAGCGCGCCCGGGAAATTGAACAACCAGTTGCAGCTGAAGGAGGGGAGAAATGATCAATAACAAATTGTTACCGGTGGTGGCGCTGGTGTTCGCCACCGCGATGCTGCCGGCCGCGCCGCCGTTCTCCCGGCCGACGGTGATCTCCCCGATCGGAACTACCTCCCCCGGCCGCAACGAAACTATTGTCAACAAACCACTGGTGATCACCCGTCCGAGCAGCGGAGTATCGGTAATACAGCAGCGCAGCGGCCTGCCCACGGTGGTTTCCGGCGATCCGACACCCCCCAAACGGGTGGATTACACCAAACCGCTGCCGAAGGCGGTGGAAAGTTCAACCTCGGCTCCAGCGGGATTGAATCCGTCATTTTCAAGTTTGCGCCGGGTTACGCCTGAGGTCAAGCCGAAAACTGAGACCGCTCCGGTCAGGCGCACCGCCATTCCAGCCATCACCTCCAGCGAAGTGGCGGCCGCCGGAACCGTGAACGGCAACCGACCTCTCCAGCCATCGGAGCAGTCAGCAATTTCCCAGCCGGTTGTTGCCGCAGAAGCGCCGACAACTCCTTCTCCAGAATTGGAGTCCAGCTCTGACGCGGAGACTGCTCCCGCCGCCACCCCGGCAAACGTTGTGGAAACCAACTAAGAAAAACCGCCCCACAGCCGCGAGATTTGCGGCAAGGCAGGAAATTACCTCCCGGCACGAGGTAGTCGCAGGCAGAAAGGGATAAACCGTTGTGATCCTGCCCGGGAAGAAGCATAACATTGATCGTCACCTCAGCGCGCAGGAGAGCGACGGGAGCGTCCGCCGCCGATGGTCAGGCGGACTTCGCCGCAGAACCCTGCGCCGAACACCTCATTGATCCGGCCGCAGATCAGATCGAGCGAAGGGGTGAGTTCCGCAATCAGCGCGCTGTGGCGCACTTCCAGAAACAGAGTGCCATCACGAAAACCAGCGGGATGAGCCAACGCCGCCAGTTGAGCGCCGGCGATGCGGCGCCAGGAACTCTCGATCTTCAGAAATTTTCCGGTATCGGGATTCTCAAATTCGCCGAGCAAACCTTCGAGCACCGTTCCGAGCTGTACCGGCTGCGAAGAGTGCGCCGAATCACTCATCTCGGTGGCAGCAAACTCCTCACCGTACCAGTCGCTCAACAGCGCCGCCCGCTCCCGGAGTTTCTTCAGTTCCCGCCACCGCTCCATCGCCGCTTGAAATCACGCCTAAAGGTTGACGTTGATGCCGACCATGTAGATCGGCAGCAACAGCACGTGAAAAACCATCTTTCCCGGCGCGATCCCCCCCCGAATGGTGTATACCAGTCCGGAGTGAAAACCGCCCCACGGCCAGCCGAACCCCATCTTCAACAGCCCATAAGGCAAATAAAAAAATTCAAGGACATCCACGCCGACCTTACAGAGTCCCTTCACAGTATTGACTCCGGCCCGGATCAGATACGGCTTGGCCGCATTAGCCACCTGTACCGCAATCGGCGCCAGAATCGCCAGCGTCACCGGATCCATCGCTTTAGCCTCGGGCGCCGGAACCGCCAGCATCACCGCCAGCGACAACATCAGGATTTTCAAAAAATTTCGCATGATAAAAAAAATGGCGACGCCTCCCCATTCCGGTTCGTCCGTGGAGACGCCGCGTCACACCTCTCCCGGTTGTTGCTATCCTTTCGTCCCGACAGTTCCGGTCATTACGTTTCAACCGTCCGCCCCGGCAGTGGCAACCCTTGCGCTCCTGCCGCGAAACCAGCACTCAGCCCACTACAATCAACGCTCTTACCGGTTGAATTTCTTCAGAGACCATAAATCCGCACTCAATACGAGTATTCAACCGTACCGCCGTCCTTGAAATATTTGAACTTGCCGGCGGGAATGGAAAAGAGCTGTGAATCCCGGACATTGTTGCAAAGCTCCAGAGGTTCAAGCATGGCGGCATGACCATCGGCCATCGCACTGCCGATCCGGCCGTTGTGAATGGCATTGGTCGCACAGCCACCCCCGGTGTAGTTGGTAAAGGCGTAATCCTTTTCCCAGCCACTGTACCAGGCGTCGTGGAGAATACCGGTTACCGAAGCGTTGGTCAGCGCCTTCAATGCCATGAAACGCGAATCGGCGGTAGCGCCGATCAAAAACACCCGGGACGCAATCGGACCGAGATTACCCCAGGTCGGAGCCGCGGTGATCGCACCGTAAGCCTGCGGATAATAACCGTTGTACAACACCATCTTTCCCATCTTGGGGCAGCGGGCGGCGGCGGAGAGCGTCGGCAGATAATTACCGTAATACATGTTGCCGGCCCAGGTGTTGTTGTATTCGGCTTTGCCCTGCTTCTTCGCCATCGTGGAATTGCCGTCGAAATCGTAGGTGACCACAATGCCGCGGTTGGCGTCCGAATACATCAACATCGCCGTCGCCCCCTGCTTGAGATTGCTCAGACAGTTACTGGATTTGGCGGCCTCACGCGCTTTGGAAAGTGCCGGCATCAACATGCCCGCCAGAATTGCAATGATCGCGATCACCACCAGCAGTTCGATCAGGGTAAAAGCAGATCTGCGCATTTTTCTCACCTCTCAACTTTCCATAAAATATAGCGAATGTGAAAAACTTCTATCTATTTGTAAATATATTGCCGCAAAGCCAAAATGTCAAGCAGTGCAGCCATTCAACTCCGCGGCAATCAGGTCAAGAAATACTCCGGCGGCATCGGGACGGGCAAGCTTCAACGCAGCCTCGGACATGGTGTGCAGTCGTTCCGGAGCGTGCAAATATGCATCGATGCGTCCGGCGGCGGTCTCAACCGTGAACTCGGCGTTGTCGATCAACTCCCCCGCGCCTCCGGAAACGTAGAACCGCGCATTATCGTGCTGATGGCCTTCCGCGGCAAATGGATAGGGCACCAGCAGCGCCGGCTTGCCGAACAATGCCAGTTCCGCCACGGTCCCCCCCCCGGAACGCGAAATCACCAGATCAGCCGCACCGTAGAACTTCTCCATCTCCTCATCCGATTCGATCACCAGTCGGGGAACCGTACTCCTCCCGTAAGCATCGAGCGTTGCTTCCAGCTTTCCCGCTCCGGTCAGATGCAGCACCTGAAAATCACCCCTTCCGAGTCGGGTGATGGCTTCCGGCACCGTCTCATTGAAAATTTTCGCCCCCTGGCTGCCGCCGAAAACCAGCAGCGTCGGCAGTTCCGGTCGCAAACCGGCGTTGAATTTCAAATTCAGCGCCGCCACCGCCTCCTGTCGACTGATTTTCCGCGCCGCCTCCAGCTTTTCGCGAACCGGCATTCCGACATCAATCACCGGACAACGGCAGGTTTCGCCATTCACCGGCGGGAAAGCGGCTCCGAGAAAACGCGCCCGCCGGCTCAGAAAACGGTTGGCCCGACCGATCCGGGCGTTACCGTCATGCAGAAATACCGGGATTTTACCCCAGGTCGCCGCGACAATCACCGGCAACGATGCAAATGACCCCATTCCCACTACCGCCTCCGGAGGCAGGTGTTTCAATTCGCGGCGGGAGGCCAATGTTCCGCGCGCGAAACCAATACTGAAACGCAACGCCGCGGCAATCCCGGACGGACTCGGCATCTCCGGCAGAATCACACTCTCAACGCCGGCGGCGGCGGCGATCTCACTCTGACGCCGGGAATTAACCCCCGACAACAGCAGCAGCGCCTCGACACCACGTCCGAGCGCCCGCCGGGCAATCGCCAGTCCGGGGTAAAAATGTCCACCGGTACCGCCGCAGGTGATGACTATCCGTTCAAGTGTCTTCATTGCCGCGTCTCCTTCTCCATTCATTCCACCTCCGGCGCACCGCCTCGGCGATCCGTTCATCGTACCCGGGCATCACGGTATCGGCAGCCACCGAAGCGATCACCCCAACCGCGATCAATGTCGCCAGCAGATTGCTGCCGCCGTAGCTGATGAAGGGCATCGGCATTCCCTTGGTCGGAGCGCTTCCCGAAATCACCGCCAGATTGATCACGCCCTGCAATACAATGCCCATGGTCAGAGCGAATGCGGTGAGCATTCCGAGCCGCGATCCGGCCCGGGCGGCGATCCGCAGCGCAAACCAGGCGAAAAGTCCGAATACCAGCAACAGACCGACCATGCCGACGAAACCGAGTTCTTCACCGACAATCGCCAGGATGAAGTCGGTGTGCGCCTCCGGCAGATATTTGGCCTTCATCCGACTCTCCATGAAACCGACCCCGAACCAGCCGCCGCTGCCGAGCGCAATCAGAGAAGTCCACAACTGATACCCCTGCCCGGCCTGAACCGACTCGGGATGCAGAAACGAAGTCACCCGGGCCAGCCGCATTGCATCGAAAAAATAAACATACACGGCGACCAACCCCGCGCCTATCAGCGGCACCACCACGTAACGGAGATAAAGTCCCGCCGCCACCAGCGTGAGAAAAACCATCGCACACACCAGTACCATGGTGCCGAGATCGTGGCCGAGTACGATAAATCCGGCGGTGAGCATCACCACCACGCCGAGCGGCAGCAAACCGCGCCTTCCGCGGAAATGGCTGAAAGTGCGCATGTTATCGCAGCAGTATTTTGCGGTGTACAGGGCCAGCGCGATCTTGGCGAATTCCGACGGCTGCAGCGACATCGGCCCCAGCCGGATCCAGCGGTAGGCGCCGTTGATGTCACTGAAACAGAACCGGGCGATCAGCATCAGAATCATGCAGACCACCACCGCCGGCAGACTCCACGCGGCCAGGCGCCGGTAACCGATCAGAAACGCCGCGCCCCCGGAGAGTCCTCCCAGCGCCACCCACATCAGCTGATTGCGGAAATATTTCAGCCCGCTCACCCCGTAGCTCGCCGAATAGAGCATCGTCAGACCGAACACCACCAGAATCGTCACCATCAGCAGAAAACCGCAGAGATCGGTTTCAGCTGACGAGGAGGCTTCGGCGGCGCGTGCATGGGGATCGCCGCGTTTTTCCGGAGAATAGAGTTTTCCGGTCGCCTTCATTTCCGGCAGCCGATTTATTCCACCACCAGGGTGCCGCCGGCGATCACCCGCAACCGGCCGCACTTCTCCGCACAGCGGCTGACATACTCGACGGCGTCGGCGTCATCGAAGATCACGCCGGGCGAGAGTTCGAGCCGCACCGCCGGGGTGCCGTCAGCGTGCATTGCCACCGCGGCGCCGGCGTCGCGCAGCCGGCGCGCGTCGCGGGCGGTCAGCATCGCCCGGCAGCTCTCCACCGAATCGACGCCGACGGCGTTCTTGGTCGGAGCGAACATCTCCTCGCGAACGCCTTCGAGAACCACCACCCGTTCCGCCAGCGGCAGCGCATCGAAAATAAAGGATTCAAGTTTGACCCCGTTGGGTTCGGTTGGTTCGACCCGGTTGCCGGAGCGGTCGATGAAGGGAATTTTCTTATCGGCGCGATGCCACGGCAGCCGGAGTGTGCCGTCGGCGGTAAGCCGCGAAACAAAATCCCGCGAAATCAGATGGATTGCCGGAGAACCGGAGATGAAGCGCAGCGAACCATCCTCATTGCGCGATTCGGCGAGTTCGGCCGGCAGATCGCTGTATTCGATGATGGAAATC
>CAKUKT010000047.1 GCA_934663655.1 uncultured Victivallaceae bacterium | reverse complement strand
CACCGGCATCAAACGCGTGCAGCAGATCCCGCTGGCACAGCACCGTGCCGGCGCCGAGCAGGAGATCGGGAAAATGCCGTGAGGCTTCGCGGATCAATTGGGCGGCAATCGCGGTGCGGAAGGTTATTTCGGCGGCGGGCAGACCACACTCCTGCAGCAGTTCGCACATCTTCAGTCCGTCGTCCACCTTGTCCAGCGTCAGAACCGGGATGATGCGAATTTTTTTCAACTGATCGACGATTTCGTCGCAACGCATTTGAAAACTCATCTTTCCAGCTCCTTTGTCTTGTAATCGTGAATGAACTTCGCTTCTTATCCTTACATACTATATGACGATATCGGCAATAATCAAGCCGACGAACCAGCCGGCGCGGAGAAAAAAATAATAGAAAATTTTTACAACGGGGTTGCATTTTTAACCAAGTGGTGTATTTTGTACCAGTGGATCATTATAGGCGTTCTGCTGCGTGTACAACTACGGAGGTGAAAATGAACAGATCAGCAATTCTCGGTGGACCCAAAGCGGTAAAGTCTGAGCATGAAGAACTTTTTCGCTGGCCGATCGTAACTGATGAAGATATTGCCGCCATCACTGCGGTTCTGCGCGCGGGAAATATGAGCGGTACCGATATCAACAAGGAGTTCGAGGCGCGCTATGCCGAATGGAACCAGGTGAAGTATGCCCTCGGCACCTGCAACGGCACCGCCGCACTGCTCGCCGCAATGTGGGCCTGCGGAGTCGGCGCCGGCGACGAGATCATCGCGCCCTCCATGACCTACTGGGCGAGCTGTGCGCCGGCACTTATGCTCGGTGCGACCGTCAATTTCGCCGATATCGATCCGGAGACGCTCTGCATCGATCCCGGGGATATCGAACATCGTATCGGCCCCCGCACCCGGGCGATCGTGGTCGTCAATTACGGCGGCATGCCCGCGGATTACGAGGCGATTCTGCCGCTGGCGAAAAAACACCATCTGCCGGTGATTGAGGACAACTCCCATGCTCACGGCGCCATGCGCCACGGCAGAATGTGTGGTTCCTTTGGCGATATTTCCTGCGCCAGCCTGATGTCCGGCAAATCTTTTGCCACCGGCGAGGCGGGAATTATCACCACCGACGACCGGCGGCTTTACGAACGCTGTATCGCTTTCGGACACTACGAACGCACCGGTTTGCCGAGCAACTACAATCCGGCGGATTGCCAGGTGAACGATCCCGAATTGACGCCGTTCCGGGGTATGCCGATCGGAGCGGTCAAACACCGGATGAATCAGACCTGTTCGGCGATGGGGCTGATTCAGCTGCGTCATTATTCGGAACGCATCGCCGAAATCGACCGGGCGATGAATTACTTCTGCGACCGGATCGATGAAATCCTCGGTTTCCGTGGCGTCCGTCCGCGCGAGGCGGGAATCACCAAAGGCGGCTGGTATGCCCCCCAGTGCCATTACGACGCTTCACAGCTGGGCGGACTGCCGCTCAGCCGCGCCGCCGAAGCGCTGGAAGCCGAAGGGTGTCCGGTCCACCTCGGCGCGAATGCGCCTCTGCACCTGCATCGCTATTTCCATGAGGCGGATATTTTCCATCAGGGCAAGCCGACGGTGATCGCCTTCGGTCAGCGTGATCTCCGGCAGGGACCGGGATCACTCCCGGTGACGGAAGGACTGAGGGAATGTGTATGCAGCATTCCCTGGTTCAAACACTTCGATCGGGCGGCGATCGATGAATATGTCGAGGCCTTCGCCAAAACGGCGGCTAACGCCGGGGAGCTGAAGAAATGAAGGCGCTGCTGCACGTCAACTACCACGAAGGGGAGCGGAAACTGTGCGAACTGTTCGAACTGGCCTACCGTTTCGGTTACGACGGCGTCGAACTGCGCTGGAAATATCAGTTCCCCGATCTTGACCAGAGCGGATACCGGAATCTGGTGGCGGCACTGAAATCGACCTACCCGGATATGGAGATTGTATTCGGCGGCTGCATCGATTTCTGCGGTTCCGCATCGGAAGAGCAACTGCAGGACGATATCGGCGACTACGGCGAATTTCTCGACTGGTCCCACCGGCAGTGCGGCACCCGGGTGATGAATTTTTTCACCGGGGTGTTGAAGTCCCCGAACGGCCGCGAGGTGAGCGATCACGGTAGTGCGGTGGCGACCGACGAGATATATGCGCGTACCGCCGCCGGACTGCGCCAGGTGGGGAAACTGGCCTCGGCCTCCGGGATTCTGATCGCGCTGGAGACGCACAACTATTATCTGCACGATCTCGCTCCCGCCTGTCGCCGACTGCTCGATGAAACCGGCGATTCCGTGATCGGGCTCAACTACGATCAGGGAAACATCATCATCAACCGTAACGGCGGTTCGGTGGCGGATTTCTTCCGCGAGGTCGGCGATCGCATCTATTATGCTCACTTAAAGAATCTTCGGATCATTGATTCCGGCGGTCGGCGCGGCTATGTCGGCTGCATGCTCGCCGACGGTGACATCGACAACCGCCTGGTGGTGGAGAAGCTCCATTCCACGCTGAAATCCGGTATGCTTGCCCTCGAATATCCGTTTGCCGGAGACGGCATCATCGCCGCTAAACGCGATATTGAATATTTTCGTTTTATCGACGGCTGGCAGTTTATCGGCATGTGTCCGTAAAGAACCGGGAGCAGTGGTGATTATGGGAAAGCGTAAAATAAAATACGGCATCGTCGGCGCCGGGCTGGTGGCGGAGTTTCATGCTGAAGCGCTTGTTCATACTGACAATTCCGAACTGGCGGCAATCTGCGATGTTGATCCGGTTCGGGCGGAAAAATTTGCTGAAAAGTTCAACTGTGCGGCGTTCACCGATTCGGAAAAGTTCTACGCATCGGGAATTGATGTGGTTGCGGTTGCCGTTCCAAGTGGTTTGCACCGGGATGTCGCCGTTGGGGCCGCAAGGGCCGGAAAACATGTGATCTGTGAGAAGCCGCTGGAAACCACCGTCGGGAAATGCCGCGAGATTATCGCCGCCTGTGCGGAGCACCGGGTATTGCTCGGTGCCATCCTGCCGTCACGTTACAGCGAGGCGGCGGAATTTATCCGCGAAGCGGTGATTGCAAAGCGTTTCGGAACTCCGGTGCTGGCGTCGGCGCAGGTGCGCTGGTATCGGAAGCCGGAATATTACGCCGGGAGTTCCTGGCGCGGCACCTGGGCGCTTGACGGCGGCGGCGCGTTGATGAATCAGGGGATTCACACCATCGATCTGCTCCGGTTCTTCAACGGGGAGGTCGAGAGGGTTTATGCCTCCGCCACCCGGCGGCTCCACCTGGGGATAGAGGTGGAGGACACGGTGTGTGCCCAGTTGCGTTTTGCGAATGGTTCGCTGGGATCATTTGAGGCGAGCACCGCTTGTTCGCCCGGCTTCCCGCGGCGATTGGAACTCTCCGGCACCACCGGCAGCGTGGTGCTTGAAGAAGGAAGAATCACCCGTTGGGATTTCGCGGAGGCACGGCCGGAGGACGAGGAAATCCGCCGTTTCTTCGCCGAACGGGAACAGCATCCCGGGGGGGCGGTGGCTCCGGAATCGATGTCCTGGGAGGGGCATCGACGCCAATTCATCGAATTTTCCGAGGCGATCGCCGACAAAACGGCGTTGAAAACTCCGGGCGAGGAGGGGCTTCGCACCGTCGCACTGGTGCGGGCCGTTTACGACTCCGCGAGCAGCGGAAGGCCGGTCGCTCCGGAAGCGTGCTGAATTGCCGCCAGGTATAAGTGCGCCGGAGTGATCCGGACAAAATTCGTGGTTTTCTCTCTGAGACGGGCAAGGTCAGTTTGACAGCCGCGCTTTTTCGGTTATATTGTCCGAATGACAATCCACTGGAAGGGCGAATCATGAAGAACAACCAGAAATCCATTCTCTGTATCGGCGCCGGTTACGTCGGCGGGCCAACCATGGCGATGATCGCCGCCAAATGCCCGGATTACACCGTGACCGTCGCCGATATCAACGCCGACCGCATCGCCGCGTGGAATTCCGACCGGCTGCCGATTTACGAACCGGGGCTGGATGCGGTCGTCCGGGTCGGGCGGGGAAGAAATCTCTTTTTTACCACCGATGTGGAAACGGCGATCCGCAATGCCCATATAATTTTCGTCAGCGTCAACACTCCGACCAAGACCTTCGGCACGGGAGCCGGCAAGGCCGCCGATCTTCAATATTGGGAGAAGTGCGCGCGGCTGATCGCCGATGTCGCCGATGATTCCAAGATCGTAGTGGAAAAGAGTACGTTGCCGGTGCGTGCCGCGGAGGCGATACATCGTATTCTTCAGGCCAATCCCCGGGGACTGGAGTTCCACGTACTCTCCAACCCGGAGTTTCTGGCCGAGGGCACGGCGGTTCGGGATCTGGAATGTCCGGACCGGGTGTTGATCGGTTCGATGACGGTGCCTGACAGCCATGAGGCGATGCTCGAACTGGTGGAGATATATTCACGCTGGGTGCCGCGCGAACGCATTCTCACCACCAACGTCTGGAGCAGTGAAATGTCCAAGCTGGTCGCCAATGCGATGCTTGCGCAACGGATCTCCTCGATCAACAGCGTGTCGGCGATATGTGAACGCATCGGCGCTGATGTGAGCGAGGTTTCCCGTGCGGTGGGGATGGATTCGCGGATCGGTGCGAAGTTTCTGCGTCCGGGAGTCGGTTTCGGTGGATCGTGCTTCAAAAAAGACATTCTCAATCTGGTCTACCTCTGCGAACAGAACGGGCTTACTGAAGTTGCCAATTACTGGGAGCAGGTGGTGCTGATGAATGATTATCAGGAGCGCCGCTTTGCTGAACGTATCGCCAGAACCATGTTCAATACGCTGGCCGGCAAACGGATTGCGCTGTTCGGCTTCGCCTTCAAAGCCGATACCGGCGATACCCGGGAATCCCCGGCAATCCGGGTCGCCAAACTGCTGATTGAGGAGCGCGCCGATCTGGCGATATATGATCCGCAGGCGCTGGAAAACGCGAAAATCGACCTGGCCGGTTATGAGAAGTGCGTTGAATATTGTTCTTCTCCGTACGAAGCCGCCGAAGGTGCGCACGCGATTGCGCTGCTGACCGACTGGAATGAATTTGCAACGCTCGATTACCAGCGGATTTTCGAGGGGATGAAGCGTCCCGCCTACATCTTTGACGGACGCAATCTGCTCGATCATCAGGCGCTTTTCGAACTTGGATTCGAGGTCTATCCGCTCGGCAGAAGCGCGCTCTCCCATATGGTCGCCAATGTGTGAATCACGATTCCCGGCACTTTCCCGCCGCCGATGAGCGGGGAAACCCGGGAACTGCGACCGCGGCGGCAATGAGATCAGCGCTTCCGCCCGGTGCGGACAGAAAGGTTAAAGCCGGGATTTCAGCCAGGCGAAAATCGTATCGCCGATCTGATGGTAACCTTCGGGAGCCGGATGTACTGAATCATACTGGCGGCGGATTTCCACCGGATTTCCCTGATTGACCGGCGCGGTGTAAAACGGATAGTTGTTCACGCAATCGAGGTTCAGGTTGACCGGGATCAGGGATATGCCGGGAACCGCGTCCCCGCCGAAACGCGACAGCAGCGCCGCGTTGAGCCGGTGGGCGTTGCGTTTATACTGCCAGCGGCTTTGCCCGGAACCGTAGTTCAAGCCGAATGGATCCTGTGAGGCGGCCGGCGGGATCACCAGCGCCAGACCGATTTGCGCCTGAGGGGCGACCCGGCGAAATTCCCCGAGCAACCGGGCGGCGTCGCCGTCGACAATGCTTTTCACCCGCGCCTCGAGCGTCGCGTCAACCGCACCGAAAATGTCATTGCAGCCGAGCATGATCATGATGAAATCGGGAGCCTTGCCGTCGTTGACGCGGTTCAGATAGCCTTGAAAATCGAGTTCGGCGCCTCCGTCGGACACCTTGAGAAATGGACTTGCCACATCGTTGGGATGCGGTTTGTCCGGATTGTCCGGGGCGGTTTTCGACAGATAGGTTTCCCAGCGCCAGCCGCCGTATCCCTCGAACGACACCCCATCCTTGCCGGGGGTCCATTCCGGGCCGTTGGTGCCGATCATTTTTACCCGGGGATTGCCTTCGGCCGCGAGTCGGTGGCGGAGGTGGAGCGGATAAACCGCGCGGGCGGTATGGCTGTCGCCGACGATCAACAGCGTGATTTCCCGGTCATGTCCGGCGTCCGCCGGAACCACTTCCACCTGAATTACTCCTTCGGCGAGGAGCTTTTCCCCGTCCGACACCCGGATTTTAACCTCATGGGAACCGACGTCGCCGGTTTCCGGAGTGAAGGTCCAGCGGCGCTGTTCGTGACGGCCGATATCGGCTTCGACGTCGAAAATGTAGTTGTCCGGGTTCGGAACAAGAACCAGATTGTCGAAATAGATGTTGGTTTCGATCCCCGGTACGGCATGAAGCTTCTCCGGCAACTGAAAAGACAATGATTCCGCCCGGGCAGTAATCAGCCAGGCTGCCGACAACAGGAGCAATGAAAACAATCTCATAATCAACCTCCGATAACTGTTGCTGACGGCGGCGGAAATCACCGCCGGGGCTTTTTTGACTGCGAATACCAGGAAGGGCAGGCGAGGCGCCCCACCGGCGGGCGATACCCTGCTGGTTCCGGGTGGAAGATTTAAAATGCGGGGGAGGGCGGTTTTCGGAATAGCTCAACCACTCCCGCCGCATCCATTTTCCGGTCCGGTTGCCGATGGTTACTGCAGATGGGGCCGGGTCTGACTGCGGACCATGTTTTCGTCGATCACGCAGCGTCTCTTTTTATCACCGGCGGAGGGGGCGTCGAACATGACGTCGAGCATCAATTTCTCCAGGATCGCCCGGAGTCCCCGCGCACCGGTGCCGCGTTTTTCCGCCATGGCGGCAAGTTCCTGAAGTGCACCAGTGGTAAATTCGAGATCGACATTCTCCATCGCGAGCATTTTCCGGTACTGGCGGATCAGCGCGTTCTTCGGTTCAGTCATGACCCGGATGAGGTCTTCGCGGCTGAGCGGCTTCAAAGCGGTCAGCACCGGCAGACGGCCCACCAGTTCCGGGATCAGTCCGAAATGGATCAGATCCTCGGTTTCGCAGTGCGAGAACGGATCGTTTTTGAGCGATTCACGTTCGGCTTCCAGAGCGGTCGCTTTGCCGTCCTCCTCCGCGAATCCGAGCACCCGGCGTCCGCAGCGACGCTGGATGATCTTGTCCAGTCCGACGAAGGCGCCACCGCAGATAAAGAGTATGTTGCTCGTATCAATGTGCAGAAACTCCTGCTGCGGATGCTTGCGGCCACCCTGCGGCGGCACGTTGGCGACGGTGCCTTCGAGGATCTTCAGCAGCGCCTGCTGAACACCTTCGCCGGAAACATCCCGGGTGATCGAAACGTTTTCGCTTTTCCGGGCGATTTTGTCCAGTTCGTCGATATAGATAATGCCGATCTGGGCGCGTTCGAGATTACCGTCGGCGGCCTGATAGAGGCGGAGCAGGATGTTTTCAACATCCTCGCCGACATAACCGGCCTCGGTGAGCGTCGTCGCGTCGGAGATCGCCAGCGGCACGTCGAGCAGCCGGGCGAGCGTCTGGGCGAGCAGGGTCTTGCCGCTGCCGGTGGGACCGATCAGCAGCACGTTGCTCTTGTCGAGTTCCACGTCGGCAAACTCATCGTCTTCCCTGCCGTTGAACTTGCTCTGAAGTCGTTTGTAATGATTGTGCACCGCGACCGAGAGCACCTTTTTGGCCTCCTCCTGACCGATTACGTAACGGTCAAGTTCAGCTTTGATGTCAGCGGGGCGGGGCACCTTGAGTTCGCTCACGGGGGAGGAGGGGCGGGATTTCCGGGGTTGCGTTCCCCCCCGTTCCTCACGGAATGATCCGAGTTTATCGGCACAGTTGGAACAGATGCCGAAACCGTCGAGCAGGCTCTGCACGAACCATTCGCTCGTCGGTTGATCATCGGTGGTTACCCCGCAGAAGGCGCAGGTGAGCTTTTTGCGTTTAGTCACTTTATTTACCCTGATTCTTTGCCAGCACCCGGTCGACGATACCGTACTTGACCGCCTCTTCGGCTCCCATGAAGAAATCCCGTTCGGTATCCTGGGTGATCTTGCGGATTCCCTGGCCGGTATGCCGGGAGAGGATTCCGTTGAGCATCGCCTTGAGGCGCAGAATCTCCTTGGCCTGAATGTCGATGTCGGCGGCGGTTCCCTCAGCACCGCCCCACGGCTGGTGGATCATGATCCGGCTGTTGGGCAGGGCAAAGCGTTTACCGGGCGCGCCGGCGGAGAGCAGCACCGCTCCCATCGACGCGCACTGGCCGACGCAATAGGTTTTTACGTCGCAGCTGACCAGCTGCATGGTATCGTAAATCGCGAGGCCGGCGGTCACCGAACCACCGGGACTGTTGATGTAGAGATCGATATCCTTTTTGGGATCTTCGGCCTGCAGGAAGAGCAGCTGGGCGACCACCAGCGCCGCGACCGCGTCATCAATCGGGGTGCCGAGGACAATGATCCGGTCCTTGAGCAGGCGGCTGAAAATATCGAAAGCCCGTTCGCCCTGACCGGTTTGTTCGATCACTGTCGGGATCAGATAAGATTTTTTTTCCATCTGGAGAATCCTCCTTTTGCGGTTGTGTCTGCGTCACCACTCCGGCGCGGGGAAACCTGAATTTTTCCCGGCCGCCTCTTCGCAGATGAAAAATCCGGCTGACAACTCATCCGCAAAGTTTATACGTCAACGAGCCGGATGAATTTCCGGCCCCGAGACGACATCGCCCGGCGGGGCCGGGCGACTTGTATGAAACTCACAACGGTTATTTAACCACTGCTTCCCGGGCGAGAGTTTCGAGCGCCTTGCTGTTGATGATGTCCATCCGGAGTTCATCGATTGCGCCGGATTTCTCCATCATGTCGCGGAATTTGTTGGGCTTGTAACCGTAATAGCCGGACATCGCGCGCATACGATATTCCAGTTCGCCGGGTTCGAGCGCGGTCTTTTCAAGTTTCGCCAGTTTACGGAGAATCAGCATCCGGCGCAAGTTCGCCCGGGCGCTCTTTTCCGCCTCGCTACGGTGGGCTTCGATATCGGCCTTGAACTTCTCGGCCTCCTCTTCGCTCTTGACGGTCTCCCGGGCGATCCGCTGGATCTCCTTCTGGATTTCGTTCTCCAGCAGCGACTGCGGGAGGTCGAACTCGCCGGCGCTCTCTTCAAGACGGCGGTAGACCGCGTCGGCAGCGGCGTTGAGCTGCTTGTTGCGCTGCTCGTTCTCGCTCTGGCTGCGGAGGATTTCCCGGAATTTCTCGATGGAGTCAACCCCGAGCTTTTCGATCAGTTCCGCGTCGGAAAGTTTGGTGCGGCGCTGAACATCGAGAATCTCCACGCTGTACTCGAGCTTCTTGCCGGCCAGCTCCTTTTCACGGAAATCCGCCGGGTATTCCGCGGTGAAAACCACGGTCTCGCCCTTGCCCTTGCCGGTCAGTGCGGCGATGCAGCCGGGAATGAGTTCCGGTTCGCTGAGCCAGAGGAACGTATTTTCAGCGGAAATCTGACGCTTCAGCGTGGCGGTCGCATCCTCGGGAAGAGTGTAATCGCTCTTGTAGTTGACCTTGAGCATATCCTCGGCCGCGGCTTTGTCATCGATTTCGGCATAGGTGCCGTACATCCCGCGGTAGAGTTCGATCTTCTTGTCGATATCTTCGTCGGTAACCTGATCGAGCGGAATATCCACCTTGATCGATTTGTAATCACCGAGATCGAACTCCGGAGCCACATCGGCGGTGAACGAGAATTTGATCTCCTCTCCATCGCGAATATCCGGCTGTTCCTTGAAACTCAGCGTCAGCACATCGATATCCTCAAGTTTCTCGATCTTTTCGGCGGCGGCGGAGACGCAGCGGTTGCGCAGCTCGTCACGGATCGCGTCGGCGTATTTGCTCTTGACCAGATTGAGCGGCGCCTTGCCCTGACGGAAACCAGGAAGCTGAACCGAACCGGCGATGAAGTTCATCACCCGGGCGGATTCCGCCTTGACCGCGGCTTCGGGGACCGTGAAGAGAAAATCGCGCCCGCACGGACGCGGCGTCTGCTGCTCCATTACCAGAGAGTCGATAAGAGATTGCGCCATCGGTAAAAATATCCTTTCTGAGTGTTCCCGTCATGCGGGATTGAAATACCAGATTGTAAAATCGTTGTTAAATTACCAAATATAGCATGATTTTAAGTAATTTCAACCTTTTCGGTCCCGGATTTCGGCGACGATGCCGCTGGTGGAGAAGCCGGAGACGAAAGGTACGAAAATAATTTCGGATCCTGCGGCGAGCAGAGCGTCGCGTTCCGACGGGTCCAGCGTGTCGAGGGTGTAGTCTCCGGCCTTGACGTAGATCTCCGGACGCAGTACCGCCAGCTCTTCGGCGCAGCGCGTTCCCGGAAATATCACCACCCGGTCGACGGCACGCAACGACGCCAGCAGCGCCGCCCGGTCGGCTTCGCCCACAATCGGCCGCGTCGGGCCCTTGAGCGCACGGACCGAAGCGTCGGAATTGATCAGCACCAGCAGCGCATCCGCCTGATCGCGGGCGATGCGCAGATATTCGGCGTGGCCGCGGTGCAGCAGGTCAAAGCAGCCGTTGGTCACGGCCAGGCGTTTCCCTTCCCGGCGCAGCTGTTCATGCCAGGCGGCCGCCGATTCGAGGGAGAGTATGCGCTCCTGATCGTTCATGGCTCGTCCTCGCCGGAAAGCGGACGAACTCGGACCCCCGCTTCGTTGAGCAGGGCCATCGATACCGAATCAATCGAATAACGCTGGTGGTAGACCACTTCAACGATGCCGGCGTTGATGATCATTTTTGCGCACAGCAGACAGGGGCTGAAGGTGGTGTAGAGCGTCGAACCCTTGACCATGATGCCGTGGTAAGCCGCCTGTACGATCGCATTTTCCTCGGCATGGCTGCACAGGCATGACGACAGGTTTTCACCCGACGGCACATCGGAATTACAACGCGGACAGCCGCCGTCGGAACAGTTGCGCACTCCACGCGGGGTGCCGTTGTATCCGGTGGAGATGATGCGCGAATCTCGAACCAGCACCGCCGCCACCTGACGACGACAGCAGTTGCTCCGGCTGGCGGCGACCTGCGCAATGCTCATGAAGTAGTGATCCCAGTCGGGACGCTCTGGTTTTCCGCTCATGGTTTTCCCTCAAGAAGTTGGCTGACCGGCACCGGATGGTTGCGGCCGCTTCCCCTGAAAGCAAGCACCGGCGTCAACACAACCGGATGACAACGTCGATGTTTTCCGATAAATTTACCATCCGGTGGAGAAAAAATCAAGCCGCCGGGGTGGATATTGTTGCTTTTTTGCCTCCGGTGTGCTATATTTTTAAATGCTTGCGCGGGCGCGATACGCCCGTGTCTTATTAAGAAATAAAAACAATTATCCCGGAATGGAACCAAAATATCATGCGCATGAGCAAACTCGCCGGTCGCCGGCTCAAGGAAGATCCCAAGGACGCCAGGACGATAAGTCATAAATTTCTGATCCGGGGCGGTTACATCCGTCCGGTATCAGCGGGGATATATTCGCTGCTTCCGGCCGGGAAGCGGATCGTCGACAAGATCGAGGCGATCATCCGCGAGGAGATGAACCGGATCGACGGCCAGGAGGTGCTGATGCCGGTGGCGCTTCCGGCCGAACTCTGGCAGGAGTCCGGTCGCTATGAATCGGTTGGCGCTGAATTGCTGCGTTTCCGCGACCGCAACGACAAGCCGATGTTGCTGGCGATGACCCACGAGGAGTGTGTGACCGCGCTGGTTCGCAGCGAGATCACCAGTTACAAGCAGCTGCCGGTGATGCTCTATCAGATTCAGACCAAGTACCGGGACGAGGCGAGGCCGCGTGCCGGACTGATCCGCACCCGGGAATTTACGATGAAGGACGCCTACAGCTTCCATACCGATCAGGAGGATCTCGAACGCTATTATCTGCGCGCCCACGAAGCCTACGTGCGGATTTTCCGGCGGCTCGGTATGGATAATGTGCTTTCGATCGAGTCCAATTCCGGAATGATGGGGGGGAAGATTTCGCATGAGTTCATGGCGATCTGCGATTGCGGCGAGGATACGATCTTCGTTTCGCCGGATCGCTCTTACCG
>CAKUKT010000046.1 GCA_934663655.1 uncultured Victivallaceae bacterium | reverse complement strand
AAAATATCATGCTATTTTTTATCAACTGAAAGCTTGATTTTTGATTGCTTAACGGTTATATTTCAATGAAGTTGGATAAAGATAACCAGAACAACGCCATCGGCAAAATGAACGGATTGGCAGAATGCCCGTCCGGGGGTTTTCTATCGTCGGCGGAATCAAAAGGAATTAAGCGAGAAATGCCCGGACTGTTGAAGTATCAGGAAATTCAGAATTATCTCCTTCAGGAGCTTTCCAGTGGTCGTTTCGCCATCGGAGATAAATTCTATTCTGAAACTGAAATCAAGAACAAGTTCGGAGTAACGCAGATTACGGTTCGTCAGGCCTGCGTGATGCTGATCGAGCAGGGGTATCTGCGCAAGAAACGCGGCAGCGGAACTTTCGTCACCGATCTGCCGCGTCATCCGGTGCGGCTGAAAATGGTTCGCCGCTGTGTGATTGTGGTGATGATCTCCGAGAACGGGCTGGAGAACAACAGCAAGATCGGCCGCCTGCTGCTGGAGATCCATCGCGCCGCCGATGCCGCCGGTTATCTGGTGATGCTCTCCTACGGTAATTTCAGCGCACTCGAGGATATCGGCATGGATGGCGTGATCGTCATCAACCGCCAGTCTCCGGAATCACTGCGTCAGCTCTGCAGTTCCGGGGTTCCGGCGGTGGCGGTTCAGGATACCGGAGTGCCGACGATCCCGTTCCTGAAACTTGACTACGCCGGAGCGGCGGTCGATGTGGTGCGCACCCTTGCCGCCAGCGGCCATAAGCGGCTATTGTTCTTCGGTGTCGGTGGTGATGCCGAGGCGGTTCGGAATTCACTCTCCGAATACCTGCGCAGCGCTTGCGAACGCAAACAGCTTGAATATCTCGAAGTGATCGCTCCCGATTCCACCGATGCGGGGCGGGCGGTAGACGCGGCGTTTGGTTCCGGTTCCCGTCCGGACGCGGTTCTGGTCGCCAACCATTGGAGTCTGCCGTTGCTTCATCAGATTCTCACCCGTCACCGGTTGCGGTTCCCTGACGACATATCCATTGTGGTTCATGGTTCCAATGCGCAGATGGTTCCGGCGATAACGCCCTATTCGTGTTTTGACTTCGAACTGCACGACGGCGCCGACAAGCTGGTCAACATGCTGCGGATGCTGATCCGCGGTGAGAAATCCCCCGATTGTCAACCGTGCTGTTTCCGACTGTCCCAGACGCCGAGCATCATGAAGCGCGACTGACGTGTGATCGCTCCCGTTCGGAGCGCTGCTGAACAGACGGCTTCCGCGTGGCTGCCGTCGCCGGCGGTTGTGCGGCGGATTCGGTGAAAAAATTCATTCTATCACGGTAAGAAAAAGATTTGCTCGGCAGGGGATGAGGTTTTTTCTTCTTAACTATTTATATATCTAAGCAAGCTGAAGGGTGGGGCTATTGATGAAAAAATTACTGACCATGTTATGCGGAGCGGCGCTGGTTGTTTCCGGAGCGGAAAAGGTGGCGTCTGACGGCCCGATTTTTTCGAGTACCATCGACTTTCTCGATTACGCATTCTACGACAAGATCGGCGCTCCCGACCGGCTGACGCTCGAGGCATACGAACAACGGATCCGGGAGATGGCCGAGGGCGGACTGGCGAAAATCTATCTGCGGGTCAATGCCAACGGGCTTACCATTTATCCGACTTCGCTGAGCAAGCAGTACGGTACGGATGGCGATTATCACTGGTTCGATGTGCGGGGGGCCAGGCGTTTTATTGCGACCCTCAAAGAATACGATCCGGTCGCCGAGACCATCCGGCTCGGCCACAAGTATGGTATGGAGGTCTGGTGCTGGGAGAGTGTGTTCGACGATTCGTCGGGACCGATGACGCCTCCCGATGCCGCCCTGGATCCCGAGGCGGCCGCGCGCACTTTCAGCTATCCGCTGATGGATCCCTATTACCGGGAACATCCCGAGGGATACGCGCAGCTCAATCCCCGGCTGGACCTCTCCGATGAGCAGCTCGAACAGATCAACCGCGAAGCGATGGAATATCCGATCGGCCGGATTGTTGTGACCAATCGGGTCAAGGGGCGGCCGCCGGTTCGTTTCGACGGTGGAGACCTTGAAATTCTCACCAGCGCCGACAACCGGGTTTACCGTCCCTATGCCGGGAAGTTTGTTTTCCGTTCCGGGGTCACTGATGACGGCCGCAACTTCATTGAAATTGATCAGCTCAACATCACTGATCCCTATGTGAAACTTCAGCTCAGCAAATCCTTTCCAGGCAGCGACCGCGACAGCGGCTACACCATTGCCGCCAATGCGGCGCGCGGCCTCTGCGAGGTCTACAATGTGCGGGGGCGCAAGGTCTCCTCGGTCTGGGCGACGGTGCTCGATTCCAAACGCAATCCCAATGTTCCCTTTAATTTCGCTGTGTTCAATTCCGCCGGGTTCGACAGCTTCGGCAACCGGCGGCAGATCGGCTTCAAGCTCGGTGAAGTGCCGCGTCAGCGTTATTTCTATGGGGTGGCGGAGTTCAATGTGCCGGAATCGCTCGAATATCGGGTGCGGCGGTTCCGGGAACTGGCGGCCTATCCTTTCGACGGTTACATGATGAACCTGCGCACCCACAGCCGTTACCCCAATCCGGGGGATTACGGATACAACCCCGAGGTGCGTGAGAAATTTCTCCAGCGTTACGGGTTGGACATCTGGAAGGATAAATTTGATAAACGCAAGTTGTTTGAACTGCGGGCAGAAGGGGTGGCCGAATATCTGCGCCGCTGCAAGGCGGAGATCGGCGGGCGTCCGCTCTATATCTCCGGGGTGCCGCAGCCGACCGCCGACGGCAAGGTCGCCGGCAACAGTTATGCCCGGATGTTCGGGCCGCTTCCGTGGCTCTACAGCCGTTACATTGCCGATGGTTCGATCGATGGGATCATGCTGCTCGGCTGCGACAAGGTCGAAGATATCGGCCTGTCCGCTGAGGATGCGGCAAAAGTTAAGATCGGGGTGTTCCGGGAGATGGCATTCCCGCCGGCCAATTACAATTATGTTGAGGATATGCGCCGGCTCAGGCAGCGGGAGGATATCGACGAGGTGGAACTTTATGAAACCATGGTTCTCACCGGGAAACCGGAGATGTTCAACGAGATAAAAAATGTGAAAGGCAGCGACGGAAAATGAACTGGCAGCCCTATATTGAACGTTACGAAAACGAGTTGCTGAACCGGGTGATTCCCTTCTGGCAGGATCACTGCGTCGACCGGGAATACGGCGGCTATTTCACCTTTCTTGATCGCGACGGTTCGGTCTATGACTGCGGCAAGTTCATGTGGATGCAGTGGAGAATCGTCTACATGTTCGCTGAACTCTACCGCAGCGAATACGGCGCCGGTCGCGAGGATTGGCTTGAAATCGCTGAACAGGGGTTTGATTTCCTGCAGAGCCACGGTCGTCTGGAGGACGGCAGTTACTATTTCGCGCTGAACCGGCAAGGTGAACCGGCCATCTGCAACTACAGCATTTTCTCCAGCTGTTTCGCCGCCATGGGAGCCGCCGCACTCTACGCGGCCACCGGCAAGGAGAAGTACCGTGCCGAGGCGGAGTCGGCGATGAGCAACTACATTTCGCGAATCGACAATCCCAAGGGTAAATATGAGAAATCGCTGCCCGGTCGCGGTACCTATCTTGCCCACGGCAATTACATGATGCTCGCCAACCTCGGGACCGTGCTCGGTGAAGCGCTCGGCACCGACCGTTACGAAAAGGATTGCCGGGAAGCGGTGATGACGGTGATGGACAAGTTCTTCAATCCGGAGCTCCGGGTCATTTTTGAGAATGTCCGGCCGGACGGCTCCTTCGATCTCGAATCCTGTGACGGCCGCGCCCTCAATCCCGGCCATGGTCTGGAGTCGATGTGGTTTGTGCTGCGTTACGCCGAGAAGCATCACGATGAGGAGTTGATCCGGCGGGCCGCCGACTATGTCGATGCGCAGTTCAAATTTGGCCTCGACCCGGTTTACGGCGGTATCTTCTACTTCATGGACGCGCTCGGCAAGCCGCATGTCGAACTTCAGCACGACATGAAGTTGTGGTGGGTGCACAATGAGGCCACCATCGCTTCGCTCTACGCCTACCGCCTCACCGGCGAGCAGAAGTTCCTCGATTATTTTCAGATGATCGACGAATACAGTTTCACCCACTTCCGCGATCCGGAATATCCGGAGTGGTTCGCCTACCTGAACCGCCGCGGTGAACCTACCCATATGCTCAAGGGCGGTAAGTGGAAAACCTTCTTCCATCTGCCCCGGATGCTCTGGATGTCGCTCGAGCAGATGAAGCTGATGGCGGCGCGCGGCGAATAAACCGCTTCAAATCACCGTTTTGAGACCGGCAATCACCCGTTCGGGGGAGATGTTGAATGTGCATTCACATCCCCGGTGGCGCGGGCATTGCCGGTAGTCCGGATTATCCGGATCCCACTCCCGGTGACGGCAGCCGTTGCAGCCGGAGAGTTCACAGATGTGGCACGCGCCGGGAATTTCCGTGCCGGGCAGCGAGGTGCCGGAGATCAGCACCACTTTGACGCCGTAAGCCCAGGCGAGCCAGGCGGCCGCGTCCGGTGGACCGATCAGACATTTTGCGGTGGAGATTTCAGCGGCGTGAGCGACGATTTCCGTTTCCGGAACGGGGATGGCGCGGACGTCGATATTCCGCCGTGCAAGCCAGTCGGATACGGTTTCCCAGCCCCACGGATGACGCCATTCCCAGGCGAAATAGGCGGCATTGGTGCGCAGATATACGCAGGGGCGGTCGGAGGTTCGGCACGGCGGTGCGGGCGGGCGCAGTTGCGGCGGGATGTCGGCAGGGGGGACCCCGAGGAGCGAGGCTCCGAAACGGTGCAGGGCGACGTGGTGATGGTCGATCGGAGTATCGCGCCGGTTCTCCGGTGGATGCAGGGCCATCCGGTAAGTTGCGAAACATTCATCAACCGGACTTCCCGGCGGCAGGAAATGCCAGTTTCGATATGATGACGCGAACAGCCGGATTGCTTCCGGCGGCATCATCAGCTGCGGGCGGCAGCGATGGCGGTTTACGAATTGCTCCACCGCAGTCATCCAGGCGATACACTCCCGAAGCCGGGCGCAAGAGAAGTCGAAGAGCACCTTTTTGCCGGTGGCGTTGAAGTGGTAAGTGAAGCGGGAACGGGAGCTTTTCATGTCCCGAAGTTCGAAGCCGAGCCGCAGGAAGTAACGTCGCAGCTCCTGATGGCACCGGCCCGGCGCGACGATATCGTCAAAAAATGTGTTGCCGCCGTCCAGATCGAATACCCGCAGCCGCAGCGGAACCGCGGAGGTGTTTTCCACGGTAAGCCCGTCATTGAAGTCGAAACGGATGGTTCCGGCGGGGTCGGTCTGGGTCAATTCGCCGGAACGGGGAGAAGTTATCTCTTTGTGATGGTTAGAAAAATTAGTGTTTTTGCAGCAAATTGACTTCATTTTAAATTAATGAACCATCCTTTCCCGGCTGTTTAGGGGGTTAAAAACGCACATTTCGACGAAAAAAATCGAAA
Source organism: uncultured Victivallaceae bacterium (assembly GCA_934663655.1). GTDB lineage: Bacteria > Verrucomicrobiota > Lentisphaeria > Victivallales > Victivallaceae > UBA1784. The sequence goes on along the minus strand of CAKUKT010000046.1, from coordinate 6,857 downwards.
AAGTTATTGCTTTGCTTAAGATAAATCAAGTTTTGTTAAGTTTCAAGTCCGATCCGGAAACTTTTCTTGTTTTTTCCACAAACCGGTAATATATTCTGTAATGCGGAACGGGGACGACTGGTTCCGGTTGTTCATCGGGGGAGCGCCGGGGGGGGCGGAGAGGCGGCGGGGAGATGAAGGCCGCGCCGGGTTGTCCTGTCCGGAGAGGCGGCGGGGAAATGAGGGCCGCGCCGGATTGTCCTGTCCAGCGAGGCGGCGGGGAGATGAAGGCCGCGCCGCTGTTTTGAGACAACGCCCCGGAGCGGGGCCGCGGGAAGTGTCGAAAAAATCCGGTCATCGCGGCAATGGAATGGATGACGGCGTCGGATTGCCGCCGGTCAGCCGGTATCCGGCCGACGCGGAGTGCAACTTGCCGGAGGTATTATTTCGACTGGGCACACCTGAGTTCATCGGGATAATTCTGGTGGTGTGAATGAAGTTCTATAAGAAGGCATTTCGTAAATTTCGCGAACGTCGCGGGCTTACCTTCGACGATATCGCCGCCGCGCTCAAGGTGAGCCGCACTGCCGCCTCCTACTGGGAACGGGAGGATCGTCCGGAGAAACCGCGTCCGAAACGGATGCGCGCACTCGCCGCCCTGCTGGGATGTTCCGTACAGGATATTTCCGACCTGCTGCCGGAAGAGGGAGGGGCGCTCTCCGGAGTGGCCATCGTTTCCGGGGGAGGGGTGGCCGTCGGCAATCAGTTCGGCGACCGGAGTGTTGTCGGCGGCGACGGAGCGGTTTCGTGGGAGATCCTCGACCGGATTCTCGATAATGAAAAATTGAGCGCCGAAGCGAAAATCGAGATGTTGAGGTTACTCCGTGGGAAATAAGGTTGACAGGGAGACTTCTGCCCGCGGATCGCGGCAGGGGCTGGCGGTGGGCAACAATGTCGGAGATGTCAAAAACGACAATAAATCCATCTCCGGCAGTTCCTTCAACAACCTGCACGTCAACGGCAACGTCACGATCAACAACCGCGGCGGCGATAATCTGCGGCTGCTGGTGATCGCCGTGGTGATTGTACTGGTGGTACTGATGCTGCTGATCGCTTTCTTCATCTGGCGTTCGACCGAGGTCATCCGGGAACTTCCGCCGGACGTCAGAATCGAAGTCGGCAGCCGCGGCGGCGTCTATTATGTCGATGAGAAAAGCGGCCGCCGCATTTATCTGGATCGCGAACGGGGAATGGAACTCTTTCAGGCTCAGCAGCAGCGTGACGCGGCGGCGGCCGCCGCCGCGTCAAATCAGTGACCGGCGTCGTCGAGCCGGGCGAGCGCCTCGGCAACACTCATTCCCGTGCCCGGGATCTGCCACCCGGGAACCAGTTCGGCCAGCGGCTCAAGTACGAAGCGGCGGTTCAGGGCGCGGGGGTGGGGGATGGTGAGTTCCGGCGATGATATTTCGAGTTCGCCAAGCAGAATGATGTCACAGTCCAGCACGCGGGATTCGGCGCTGGAGTGATGTTCCGGGCGTCCGGCGGCGGTTTCGATCCGCTTGCACAACTTGAGCAGTTCCGCTCCCGAACCCTTCCACTCCCCGAGCAGCGCCTGATTGAGAAAATCCGGCGTCCCCGGCACACAGTCGACCGGCGCGGTTCTGAAGATGCGTCCCCGGCGGATGGAGGTAACTCCACCCCGCCGAAATTCCGCTTCCGCAAAGTCAAAAAAAGATTCGGTCTCGCCGATATTACCGCCGAGAATTATCGCAGTTTTACGAGCTTTTATCATGCCGGAGACTGGTTTTTTGATGAAAACGATGATATATTTTCCGTGAATATAGTTGGTAACGTGACAAAAGTCAAGGAGTGGATTCTTGAAGATATATTTTCTGGCATCCGGAGAGATCGCGGTTCCGGTACTCCGCCGTCTGGCCGGGTCCTCCGAGGTTGAACTGGTCGGCTGCGGCACCCAGCCGGATCATCCGGCCGGCCGACGTCGGCGGCTTACGCCTACGCCTTTCGGAGCCGCCGCGGCGGAACTGGGACTGCCGCTGGATAAGATCCCGGATGTGAATACTCCGGATTTTCTTGAGGCGCTCAGCGCGAAACAACCGGAAATCGTGCTGGTCTTCAGCTTCGGTCAACTGCTGCGCGAACAGCTGTTGGCGCTGCCCGGCGCCACCTGTGTGAACATCCATGCTTCGCTTCTGCCGCGTTATCGCGGGGCTTCTCCGGTCGCCCAGGCGATTCTCAATGGTGACGACCGCAGCGGGGTGAGTTTCATCCGCATGGTGCGGGCTCTGGACGCCGGACCGGTCTTCCGGAGTTTCACGCTGCCGCTGTCCGGTTCCGAGACCGCTGAAGAGCTGGAGAAACGGCTCGGTGAACTGGCTGCACTGCATGTCGTGGAAGTGCTCGGAGGCATTGTTTCCGGCGAGGTGACCGCGCAGCCTCAGGATGAGACCATCAAGAGCATCTGCCGCAAACTCCGCAAGGAGGATGGGCGCATCAACTGGCACGATTCCGCGGGCCGCATTGCGGCGATGGTTCGCGCTTTCCGGCCGTGGCCGGGGGCGCACTGTCGTTTTGTGACATCGCGCGGGGAGTCCTCCGCCACCATCTGGCAGGCGCGGGTGCGTCCGGAGCTTCACCTCGAACCGGGAACCGGAGCCGTCGTCTCCCGCCGCGAATTGTGCGTCGGCTGCGGCAGCGGCGGCGCGCTGGAGATTCTTGAACTTGCTCCCGCTGGAGCAAAGCCGATGTCGGCGGCGGAGTTCCTCAACGGGCTTCGCGGCGAGATTCCGAAGTTTCCCCCGCCGGAGGCGGACGCAGGATAACAATTTACAGCAGAAAGAACCATTTGCATGGAGAGCAAGGAAAACCAATCCGGCAGGGAAGGGAAAGAACCCCGGAGCGTCAAGGAGATAATTCTCAATTATGAGAAACTCGAACGCCGTTTCGCCCTGCTGCACAACGGCCGCCTGGAGGAGTATCGCATCGAACGTGACGATAATGCCCCGAAGGTCGGAGATATCTATCTCGGTCGAATTGTCAATCTCGATCCGCTGCTTCAGGCGGCGTTCGTTGACATCGGGGCGGCGAAGAACGCGTTTCTTCATTATCACGAAATGCTGCCCGGCAACGATGAACTGATCGAAAAATTCCAGTCCGAACACGAAGAGGCGGAAGTCGCTCAGGAAAATATTCAGACCCGCCGCCGCAAGCGTCAGGAACCGAAACCGGATTCCAAGGCCGGAGCGGCGGCGACGTTGCGCCGGGAAAACCGCAAGGTGACCGCCGCCGACATTCCGAATATCTTCAAGCCGGGCATGGAAATTCTGGTGCAGGTGGTGAAGGCGCCGATCAGCACCAAGGGGGCGCGGGTCACGACCGACATCTCCATTCCCGGGCGCTACCTGGTGCTGATGCCCTACAGCGAACACATCGGGTTGTCCACCCGGATCGAGGGAGCGCAGGAACGCGACCGGTTGCGGAAAATCCTTTCGGCGCTGGAACTTCCGGAGGGAATGGGGCTGATCTGCCGTACCGTCGGTGAGGGCAGACGGGCGACCTTCTTCAAGCGCGATCTCGAACTTCTGCTCGATTACTGGCATAAGATCGAGCAGGATATGGAGTTGCGCAACGCTCCGGCGCTGCTTTTTACCGAACCCAATCTGATTGAACGCACCATCCGGGATTTCGTCACCGAGGAGATCGACGGCATCGTCGTCGATGATTCCGCGGTGAGCCGCAGGATCGTCACTGCGTTGAAGCGGATCGGCGGCGGCAAGATGGCGGAAAAGGTTCATTTCTACAATGGTTCGCGGCCGATCTACGACCACTACGGGATCAACGATCAACTGAAATCGGTGTTTCAGCGTGAGGTCCGACTGCCCGGCGGCGGGGCGATCGTTATCGATGAGACCGAGGCGTTGATTGCGATTGACGTCAATTCCGGACGCGGCCGCAAAGGCGCCGATCAGCCGGAGTTCATTCTGCAGACCAATCTGGAAGCCGCCGAGGAGATCGCCCGGCAGCTGCGGTTGCGCGACGTCGGCGGGCTGGTGGTGATCGACTTTATCGACATGCGCAGCGCCCGCGATCGGGAAGAGGTATTGAAGGCGATGAAGAAATTCATCAAAAACGATCGCGCCAAAACCAAGGTCCTGCCGTTGAGCAAGCTCGGCCTGATGGAGATGACGCGTCAGCGCGAGCACGAAAGCATCCGGGATCAGGTTTATGATCCCTGTCCCTACTGCAACGGCACCGGTTTGATCAAGTCTCCGCTCACGATGAGTGCGGAGATTCAGCGGCGGCTGAGTTCGGTGCTGCGCGACCGCAAATACAAGAATGTCGCCGTGCGGGTGATCATGCATCCGGAAGTGCTCGCCCGGCTGCGCAACGAGGACGCCAAGCTGCTGTGCGAACTTGAGGAAAAATACGGTCACGAGTTGAGTTTCCGCGCCGATCCGCTGCTCCATTACGAGGAGTTCCGGCTGATCGATCCCGACACCGGGGCGGAATTTAAATAGCGCTCTCAGAGGGGAATCGGTACCGGGTTATGGATGTTTCGGAGTATCATCCCGGAGCGGTGCCGGCGTCGCCGGGAGTTTATGTGTTCCGCGACCGGTTCGGCAGCGTGATCTATGTCGGCAAGGCGCGTAATCTGCGCCGTCGGCTGGGCAACTACTTTCAGCCGTCACGCAAGCATACTGCCGATCCGAAGCTGCGGTCGCTGATAAATTCGATCGCCGACTGGAGTTTTGAAACCGTGCGGAGTGAGGATGAGGCGCTGATTCTCGAATCGCGGCTGATCAAATCCTACGCTCCATATTACAACGTGCTGATGCGCGATGACAAGCGCTATCTCCTGCTCAAGCTCGACCGCAGCGAACGTTTCCCGACCTTGAAGGCGGCGCGGATCCGCAAACCGGACAACGCCGAATATTTCGGTCCGTTCCCGAAGGGCACCGCGTTGCGCGGGACGCTGGAGTTTTTGCTCGCCCGGTTCGGGCTGCGCGCCTGCCGGGATCCCGAACCTGATGAGGAAACCCGGAAGCGCTGTCTCAAACGGATCGTCCGCGACTGCTGCGGACCCTGTACCGGACAGGTTACCGATGAGGAATATGGGCGGCGTCTTGAGCAGGCGCTGGCGGTGCTCAAGGGTGATATCAAGCCGCTGGTTGCCGAACTCGAGGAAAAGATGCAAGCTGCGGCCGCTGCCGAAAAATTCGAGAAAGCGGCGCGCTGCCGGGATGTGATGGAGAATCTTGAAGCGGTGTTCGGTCGCCGGAGCCGGGCCTTCATCCATCCCGAATTACCCGGGGGGGCGCCGGGGACGACGGCGACGGCCGCGCTCGGCCGGGCGCTCGGACTTGAACGGGTTCCGGAAGTGGTGATCTGCTTTGACATCTCCAACATTCTCGGGACGATCGCGGTGGCGAGCATGGTGGTGTTCCGGAACGGGCGTCCGGAACGTTCCGGCTATCGGAGATTCCGGATCCGGACCGTTCATCAGAGCGACGACTTCGCGATGATGGCCGAGGCGGTGGGGCGCCATTTCCAGCGCCTGCTCGAAGAGAAACGACCGATGCCGGATCTGCTGGTGGTCGACGGCGGCAAGGGGCAGTTGTCGAGTGCCGTGGAAAAGCTGATCGAACTCGGAACCCCGCCGCTGCCGGTGATCGGACTGGCCAAACGCAACGAGGAGATCTTCATTCCCGGACGCTCGGAACCACTGGTGCTCGACCGCCATGATCCGGCGTTGAAGTTGCTTCAGGCGCTTCGGGATGAAGCGCATCGTTTCGCCATCACCTACCACCGGTCGCTGCGCAATAAATTGATCGAAAATTCGTTGCTCGACGATCTGCCCGGCGTTGGACGCGTCCGTAAACTTCAGTTGCTGCGCGCGTTCCCGTCGGTGCGGGACATCGCCGCCGCCACTCCGGAAGAGATCGCCGCCCGGGTGCCGGGAATCGGCACCAATACCGCGCAGAAGATCATCACGGCGCTCAGCGCTTCACTGGCCGGAGGTGCCGGCGGCTGGAATGATTAACTCCTGACCGATCTGCAGCCGGGATTTCATATTGAGATTATTGGCGCGCAGCAGGTCGTTCAGACTCACCCGATGGGCGCGGGCGATTTTCTCCGGGTAATCGCCCGCTTTTACCACATAACGGCGCGGCGCATCCGGCGTCGACGGCGAAGAAGTTCCGGAGCCGCCCGGCGATGATTGTTCGCGGCGGAGCGCGGCCAGCTGACGTTGCTGAGCCATCACCGCCGCCCGCAGTCGGGTGACCTGTTCGCGCAGCCGTTCGGTTTCGCTGTCGGCGGCGAGTTCCCGGATCAGCCGGGTTCGGGCCGAATCGCGATATTTCTCGATCAGCTGGCGATCCGGCGTGTCGGCGGGGGCAAGCCGCAGATATTCGTTGTAGAAATAGTGCGCAAGTTCCGGATGGTCAAGTTGTTCATCACAGAGTGTCGCCGCCTGAAGGTAGGCTTCCGGTGAATCCGGATACATGGCGATGACCCGGCGAAAGCAATTCAGCGCCGCTTCACCATCTCCGGCGTCCCGGTAGTTCCGGCCCTGCACCGTCAGCGGATGGTTTTCAATGGAACGCTCGCCGCAGCCGGTCACCGCCAGTAACAGCAGAAACAGCGGCAGCGCGGCACGCATCAATTGTCTTACCACCGCCAAGCCGCATACCGCGGCGGTTTCCAGCCGGAGTATGCAGGGTCCGAGGTTCAGCGGCTGGACTCCGGCCGCCCGAAGTGTTGCGCTTTCCGCGGAGGTGAATCCCCCCTCCGGACCGACCAGCCAGGCCGCCGATTCCGGAGCGCGCGGAGGCGGGGCGGCGGATTCGGCGGTTTCTCCG
>CAKUKT010000045.1 GCA_934663655.1 uncultured Victivallaceae bacterium | reverse complement strand
AACGATGGTCGCATCGACAATTTGCCCCTTCTTCGCCACAAATCCGGACTCGGCAAGAAATGCATTGAACTTGTCAATCCGTTCAGCATCCTGTCCTCCTGTCATTGATGCTGTAATGTACATCCTCTCGCATTCCTTTGCCAGCGTCATCTCAATTTATCCTCGAATAAATAGAGGTACCCTAGAGAAATTTTCACCACCGGCGGCAACCATCGTCGTCGGTTACACCTGCAAACAGTACGACCGGGTTAACGAAAACGCACCGTCTTGATCTCGAACGGAGTAAATTCCAGATCGACCCCGTGGTTCGTGACCTGAAGTTCCGCGAGGTCGCGCCATTCGAGCAAATCGCACTCGGCGGCAGCGGAAATCCCCGGCGCGAACACCAGACGGCATGAACCGCGGCGTCCCCGCTGTTCGACCAGCCGCACCACGAAATCATCACTTTTTTCAGCACGCTTGAGCACCTCTATCGCCACCCCGTCGCCGTTTTCCAGCCGGCACGGGAAAGCAGCCTCCAGCTCCACGCCATCCAGACGCAGCGGCCGACGGTTCAGCGCCGCCGCCCGCTCCACCACGTCTGCGTCGGCAGCGCCGCCGCGATGCGGCAGCAACGCGAAAGTAAACGAAGTCACCCCGCGATCCGCCTCAGGATCCGGATAGAGCGGTGAACGCAGTACGTTGAAGTCCATAACTCCGTTGAGTACTTTGCAGCCGTATTTGCCGTCATTGAGAATCGCCAGTCCGGATTCGCTGTCCGAAAGATCAAAGTAACGCTGGCACGCCACCTCGAACCGCGCCTTGTCCCAGCTGGTGTTGCGGTTGGTCGGCCGACGCAGGTAACCGTACTGAATGTCAAACGTGGCGTCTTGTGCAATCACCGTCGTCGGGAACGCCACCCGCAACATCCGGTGGGTCTCGTGCCAGTCCACACTGGTGAAAAAGAGCAGTTCGCCGCCATCGGCGTCCAGCGAAATCTCCTGCCGGATCGTCGAAGCCTCCCCGACCTTGAAATCAAGTTGAAGCGTCTGGCGCAGCGCCCCCGAGGCAATCATCCGCATATCGACCAGTTCGGCCTTCCCGGCACACTCATTTTCATAGTTGAGATCGATCTCCCAGGCATCGTAATTGTGCGGGATGTCGATGTAAAGCGAAAAATCGTTGCCGGGAGCCGCAATAAACTCACGTCCGAGTTCCTTATCGTAGAGCGAGGTCAATCGCCCGTCAGCCGAAAAGGCGGCGCGCAGCTTCGCGTTTTCAAGTACCGGGACAAACTCCCGCGCCGGGGCCGCCACCCGGGCACTCCCGCCTTTGAACACCACCCGCGACGCCAACGGTGCCATCTCCAGCGCGGCATAGAGCCGATCGCCGTGCCGTTCGCAGGGGATGTCCCGCGCCCCCTCCCAGTCGCCGGGCAGTTCGACCATTCCCCGGAAAGGATGTCCGAGCGTATTTACAAAAGTCACCACATTGTCGGCGGCGGCAAAGTTAGTCGCCGCCTGCCGAACCAGCTCGGCGCATCCATCGAGAATTTCCCGGTGTTCGCGTTCGGTGCGTTCGTAAACCAGCCGGATCGACGAACCCGGCAGGATATCATGAAATTGGTTCAACAGTAACAGCTTCCAGAACCGGTCAAGTTCGCGCTTGGGATATTGATCCGCCGGAAGCAGCGAACAAAGCACCTCCGTCGCCGTCAGCATCTGCTCGCAACGACGGTTGCCGAACTTGGTACGCGCCTGGGTTGTGAGCGTGCCGCGGTGGATTTCAAGATAGAGTTCACCGTGCCAGTCCGGAAGTAGGTCCGAATGGCGAGAAAGTCGTTCAAGGAAATCGTCAGCCCGGCTGAAACTCACTTTCGGACAACCGTCGAGGTCGCGGCAGCGCAAACCGCGTTCGATATACTCCTCCTTGGGTCCGCCACCGCCGTCACCGACACCGAAAAGGCTGAGGTATTCGTCGAGAACCGCGTTCTCCTCAAAGTTGTCGGCGCCGAAATTGAGTTGGTTTGGGACCAACGCGGAATTGTAGTTGTTTTCCGGCGGGAAGAAACTGATCACCTGCGAATTATCAATACCGTACCAGTGAAACGCATGATAAGGGAACTTATTGTACTGATTCCAGCAGATCTTCTGGGTGACGAAATAATCACAACCGGACTTGCGGATGATCTGGGGCAGCGCCGCCGAATAACCGAATACATCCGGCAGCCAGAGATTTTTAACCTCAAAACCAAACTCGTCCCGGAAGAAATTCTTGCCATGTATGAACTGCCTCACCAGCGATTCACCACTGGTAAGATTACAGTCGCATTCCACCCACATGCCCCCCTGAAGTTCAAATCGCCCCGACTTGACGGCCGCCTTGACCTTCTCAAAAAGCTGCGGATAAAATTCCTTGAGAAAAGCAAAGTGTTGCGCCTGGGATGCTCCAAACACATATCCAGGATATTTCTCAATCAACGCCAGCTGCGAAGAGAAGGTACGCGCCACCTTGCGAACCGTCTCCCGAACCGGCCACAACCAGCCGGTGTCGATGTGCGCGTGTCCAACCGCGGCCACCCGCATCGCTCCGGAACTGGCCGGACGTTTGAGTTCAGTCGCGAGCACCCGGCGCGCCGCCGCCGCATTGGCGGGGTTGTCCGCGTAAACGTCGGCGGCACGGTTGAGCACCGCCAGCAACTGCGACTCCCTGTAACTTCCTCGCCGATATGCGCCACTGCTGTAATTAAATCCAGTGCTGCCCTCGCGATAACCGAGCAATCCGAGCATGATTTCAACGTCAAGGTGCAGAGCCCAGACCTCGCGGTTGAAAATTCCGTACTGGAGATAGATGATGTGCCCCGGAGAACATGGTCCCGGACGCACCCCCATCGCTTCAGTCTCCCCCGTTCCCTCGGCTCCGAACAGCCCATTGGCGGCGACCTCCAGCAGCAGCGAGAATTTACCCGGTTTCGCCGCGTCAGTGAAGTGATACCACTCCTTGCGGTAGTCATGTGCGCAGACGCTGGAGATCGCCAGACTCCAGACCGGACAGCCGCTCTCGTCAAAGATCAACCCTTCGCCACCGGCGTTGATCCGGCACGACACCGGTTTGCCGGCCCATTCCGGCGGAATCTCCCCATCGAGTTCGATCCAGGCGCTGTCCCAGAGTGATCCCCAGGTGTCTCCGGCGGCAACCGGAACGTATTCAAGCCGGTCACGTTCGGCGAAAGGAGTCGGTTCGACACTGTGCCCCAACCGGGCGGAAAAGTCACGTTTTTCAGTAAAATAGTGCGTCTCCAGACGCTTGTAGAATTGTTTTACCCTGGTCAGGTAAATTTCGATTTCCCGTTCAGTCATTTTACTTTCCACTCCTTGACGGCATCTTCATTGCAATCGATTGCGTAATTAAAGCGCCTTTGCCGCAATCAACGGCAAAGGTGCTTGTAGATCAATAGGTTTCGCGCAGATGAACAATCCGCAGCCGCCGTTTCAGGTCGGCGCAGTCAAGTTTTCCCGCCGCGCGGTATGCAAGTTCGACCGGACGATCCGGCAGCAACGTGAAGCTGTTGTCGCTGAAACGCCCGGCGTCGCCCTCCACCGCCAGCCATACGAAGAAAGCCGGCGCCCCGCTCGTCAGGCGGATCCGGAATGCTCCCGGCTCTTCTTCACTGCCGGTAATCTCCGCCTCAATGCGGGTTTCCGCCAGTTCGCTGCACTTCGGCGGAGTCAGGAAGGCGGTATTCTCATGGCAGAATGATCTTCCCTCAGCATCAACCCCGGTCGTCTCCAGTTCGAGGAAACCGGTGTCGAAGGGCGCCGGAAAGTCCGCCGCCGACATCACCACAAATTCATGACTGCCGGCTCCGGGAAATTCGTGACGGAACTCCCAGTTCTTGAGCACATTTCCGGCGAAGTCACGCATCGTCATTTTCAACTCAACCGCCACCGCCCGCGGCAAGTCGTTCACCGCGCAAACCCGGACGCCGACGCCGGGGATGTTCGCCGCCACCCCGATTACCGGAGCGTAAAAACGACGGGCCTGATAGTGCAGCTGTTTCCAGCGGCCGCCGTATTCAATCGACGACCAGGAGGCTACCGGCCAGTTGTCGTTGAGCTGCCAGAAAATCGTTCCCATACAGCGGGGACGCAGCGTCCGCCAGTATTCCACGCCGGTCTTGATCGCCAACGCCTGCTGAGCCTGCGAAAGGTAGAGAAAATTTCCAAATCCGGACGGCATCCGGAAATATACTCCAAACATGCCGATGATCGATTTGTTGCCCATCGGACATCTCTGGTGATGATCCAGCACCGGGCTGAAGACGTTGAAGTCCTCCGGCAACGCGAAACTCTCCACCGTCTCCAGCGACGGGAACGACTGGAAACCGAACTCCGAACAGAAACGCGGTTGCACCCGATAATAGGCGTCAAAATCCTTTGCGCCGTGCCACACCTGCCAGTAATGCATGTCGCCGAAACTGTCCGACAGCCAGTTGTCATCGAAATTCCCCGGACCGCCGCAGGGAGAGCTCGGCCAGAACATCCGTTCCGGATCGTTGTTGTAAACCGCCTCATCCAGCACCCGGTTCAACCGGTCGTAGTTGAGCAGATACAGGTCGCGTTTGTTGCGCGACTCCTCAAACCAGTTCAACGCTCCGATGCACTCGTTGTCCCCGCACCAGAGCGCCAGCGACGCGTGGTGGCGCAGACGGCGCACCTGGAAATTCGCCTCCTCGGCGACGTCGCGCAGAAATTCCCGATCAGCCGGATAGAGCGAACATGAAAACATCATATCATGCCAGATCAGAATGCCGTATTCGTCACAGAGGTCGTAGAACTCATCGCGTTCATATTCTCCACCACCCCAGACCCGGATGATATTCATGTTGGCGTCGCGCGCCGAGGAAAGCAGTTCCACGAAGCGCTCCCGGGTTTGACGCGACGGCATCGCATCGGCGGGAATCCAGTTCGCACCTTTGGCGAAGACCGGCACCCCGTTGACCTCAATCACCAGCGATGCGCCAACTTCATCCCGCTCGTTGAGCACCCGGAGACGACGAAGCCCGATGCGACGGCGTTCAACGGCGGTCTCGGTACGCAGTTCAAGATCGTAAAGTTCCGCTTTGCCGTAACCATTCGGCCACCACAGCCGCGGATTGTCAACTTCAAAAACCCATTCGAGCGTCGAATTTCCCGCCGCCACCTCGCGGACTTCGCGCCGGGTCTCGCCGTTGAACGTGCAGGTGAACTCCTCGCTTCCTCCGGTTTCCGAGTATAATTCGGCACATACCACCACCCGGCAATGGCCCGGGGTATGCTCCTGACGGGTGTAGAGCGCTTCGATACGCGCCACTTTCACCGCCTGAAGATAAGGACGCTCATAAATACCGCTGGTCGGCAGACAGATACCCCAGTCCCAACCGGCGGAACACTGCGTCTTGCGGATCAGATTGAGGTGCGGCATATGCATGTGTCCAGTATAGGGAATCGGATATTTCAACTGCCGTCCCCGTTCGGCGGCGACCATGGCCGCACTCCGGAAACGCACGGCAATGGTGTTCATGCCCGGACGCAGAAACTTCTTGACCTCAAACCGGTAACGCCGAAATTGGTTTCCAGTCTCCCCGACCGGATTACCGTTGATGGAGATTTCACCGAAGGTATCAAACATCTCCGCATTCAGGAAGATTCCGGAGTATTCCAGCAGTGACGCCGGGACTTCAAAACAACGCGAAAATTCCCAGTCGTAGTTCATAAAATCCATGAGCTGCAGCTCATTCCTGCGGAAATAAGGATCGGGCATTTTTCCCGCCGCCACCAGAGCCGACGCGTTGTCCCCCGGAATCGCCGCGTCGATCTTCTCTTCCGGCAAATCAGCTCTTACAAGTTGCCAGATCCCGGACAAATCAATGAATGCCTTGCTCATAGATAATTTCCCAACCCGTTTGTACACCTGAAAATAACCGCCCCGCCCCGGGGGAACCATAGTGCAACACTCCACCCATTCAAAATCCAAAACAGCGGCTCCGTCCCCATGGAACGAAGCCGCACGACGCAATTACCGAAATTTTTTTCAGTACTGACTATTCCTCGCTCTGACGCTCGGAAATCGCTTTGGCAAGCGCCGTCTGCAACTCCGCCTGATGCTGAAGCACCGCTTTCTGGCCGAGTTCAGCACCACGAATCGCCAGTTCGGAAGTCTTCGAAGCAAGTTTCCGGCCGAGCGGAGTCCGATAAATCGCAGTAAGTTTCCTGAGTTCGTCAACCGTGAACATATCAAGATAAATGTCCGCGTACCCCTGCTTCAATGCTTCGTAGCTGAGATACTTGGCAAAAAAATCGTCAAACACATCCCGGAACGGCAGCATCTGCGGATTGCTTTTCATCTGCATATCCACCATACCTTCAAGCGTCTGTTTCAGCTGCTCCGGAACCTGCATCGCCTCCAGCAACGTGTAGGCGACCTGGTAATCAGCTTCGGAATGTTTGGCCTCGTCACCGGCACCGGTCAGCGGCAATAACCCGCAACCGACCATCAGCAGCGCCATGAGCCAACACTTGAAAACCTTCATTCTCTTCTCCTTATTTCATTAATTAGTCTCTTCGGAGTCCTGAACCCCGGTGTTGAAAATCGGCGGCTTGAACTCCGATTCCTCAAACGGAGCATCAAGCTTATAGAACATTATTTTCGACCGCGAAATCGAACCATCAGAGAGTTTTTCCTCCTCCGTCTCATCGGCAATCCACACCCCTTCGTACATGCTGTAACGCACAACCCGCGAGTCGCTGAGATTACCAATCCGAATCCGCTTGATAAGATAGTCATCGCGGTCAATATAAATATAGATGGGAATTCCGTTGTTCGGCGCTATGCAGGTGAGTTTATAAAACTCCTCATCGTCAATCCGGCACCCCTCGACCTTGATATCCTCAAACACCTCGTGAAGACGACTGAGCGGATTCGCCAGCCGGGCCAGCCCCCGGCTGATCTCCAGATCCCGCTGGTTCAACGGGAGAACCTGACGACGCTTGTAATCGACCTTCCATGCCGAAGTACCGTCGGAAATAAGCGCACTCACCGGCATGTTTTCAGAAAAACTGGTCAAACTGAACTTGTCGGGATTCTGAAATTTGAGTTCGACCATGCTCTCCTGCGGAATGCCGAAGAAATTTTCTGAGGTGATCCGCTGCCGGACAATGCAGCTCTCCGCCCGGGCGTATCGACCATCCGGATCCATCGCCTTGTCCTTGCGCGCTTCCAGCTCATCAGCCGAGATGTCCACCTCGTAGAGTTCCTCATTGCTCACACACCCGCACAGACACAGCAGCATCAGCACGAAACCGGCAAAGCCGACAATCCGTCTCATTAACTATTTCCTTCCGCTTACCTGACTTCCTGTGATGCGGCGAGAGAGAAGCCGCTCCTTCACCAATAATATAACACCGGCATTGAAAAAAACCAGTCGTCAATTACGATTCAAGCGAAAAATCCGCGCCGATTTTCCGGAAATCCGCATAAAAGTCGGGATAGGAAACCCCGATGCACTCCGCCCCCTCAATCACACTCTCCCCATCGGCCGAGAGCGCGGCCACCGCCAGCGCCATCGCAATCCGGTGGTCGCCACGGCTGTCAAAATGTGCACCGCGTAGTTTCCCGCCGTGAATAACCAACCCGTCAGCGAGTTCCTCCACTCCGATTCCGAAACGGGAAAATTCCTGCGCCGACACCGCGATCCGGTCACACTCCTTGAGCCGCGCCTGTGGCACATTCACCAGTCGTGTCTCGCCCTCCGCCAGCGCCGCGGCGGCACTCAGCACCGGCAGTGCGTCCGGAGTGGCGTTAAGATCGATTTCACACCCTTTAAGCGGCTGGTGTGCCGGAGCCACAAGAAGTTCCGGACCGTATTCGAGCCGGGCTCCCATCCGCTCCAGAAAACCGAACACCGCCTTGTCCCCCTGGGTATCGGAAAAATCAAGGTTCCGAATCGTCACCCCTTCCCCCGCGGTGGCTGCCGCAACCAGCGGAAACGCCGCCGTCGAAAAATCGGCCGGCACCACCCGGTCAAAGATCGGAATCCTCTGATTTCCGGGAATACGCCAGTGAAGTTTATTTGCACTGCCTTCCCGACGCACATTCAGCGCATCCAGCCACGCGGCGGTGATATCCACATAGGGTGCTTCATTGAGATAATCCAGCGACAGCACACTCTCTCCGGCAGCCTGCGGCAGCGCCAGCAGCAGCGAAGAGAGATATTGCGAAGTTCTTCCGTCCACCCTGGCCGCGCCACCGTGAACCGGACCGGTTACGGCAAAGGGCGGATGACCGGGTTTGCCGAGATATTCGATTTTCGCACCGAGGGCAGCAAGCGCGTCGGTCACCCCGGAAACCGGACGGCTGCGCAACGAATCGTCACCGTCGAAAACAATCCGGAAATCCTGCAGCCCGGCCAGTCCGGTCATGATCACCAGACCGGTACCGGAATTGGCGAGATCCACCACCCGGCCGGGATCCCGGAACCGCCCTCCCCGACCACCGATCTCCCACCGGTCGGGATATTCCTCCACCTCTGCTCCGAAAGCCAGCGCGGCATTGAGCGCCGCCCGGGTGTCAGCGGAATCAAGCGGATAACGAAGAATGCTCCGGCCGGTGGCGCATAATGCCGCGGCAATACCGCGAATGGTATGGGATTTGGAACCGGCAACCGCGATTTCTCCGCGGAGTCGGGACGGTCTTACGATCAATTTCATCTTCTCTCTCCCCGCGCGAAAACGACCTGGTGAAACTCATGCGAACCGACCATGCCTGCCCGGATAAGCTGATTCACCCGCGCTCGCCACGTCACCATGAATAAAATTCCTCCGGACGGCGCCGCCATCCGGATTACTCGAGAATGGTCTGCGTGTAATTGCTGTTGGGCGGAATCATCGGCAGCACGTGGTCGGCATATCCGACATGAACATGCAGCAGAAAAGCTCCCGGAGAATCGATCATCTCCCGGATTGCCGGTTCAAGTTCCTCCCGGGTAAACACATGACGCCCGGGGATACTGTATCCGGCGGCGATCTGCACGAAATCGGGATAAAAACTGCCCGAACAACGGGTGCCGTCACAGTTCCGGCAGATCTCCGCGTTGCTGTCACCGCGTCCGCTCTTGCAGCGTCCGAGCACGGTATTGCCGCGGTTGGAACCGAAGAAGCGATCCTCCCACTGCGCCACCATGCCGAGATGCTGATTGTCAAGGATCACCATCTTGACCGGAATATCCTCGACAAACAGCGTGCCGAGTTCCTGAATGTTCATCTGAAAACTGCCGTCGCCGTCAATGTTTATCACCATCCGTTCCGGACAGCCGACTTTGGCTCCCATCGCCGCCGGCAGTCCGAAACCCATCGCGCCGAGTCCGCCGGAGGTCAGCAGCTGACGTGGATAGTGATAGTTGTAGAACTGCGCCGCCCACATCTGGTGCTGGCCGACCCCGGGAACAATAATCGCCTCTCCGCCGGTGAGACGCGACAGCGCCCTGATCACATACTGCGGTTGGAGCCGGGACGAATCCTCGCGGAAGCTGAAAAGATAATGCTCACGCCACTCGCGAATTTCCGCAAACCACTCCGGCCGTTCCCGGCGTTCCGGTTCAGCATTGAGCGCCACAAGCGTCGCCCGGGCGTCGGCGATAACCCCGAGGGTGGCGGTTTTATTCTTGTTGATTTCGGAATCGTCGGCATCGATGTGGATGATTTTTGCCCCGGAGGCGAAATCGGCGGGATTGCCGGTCACCCGGTCGTCGAAACGCGCCCCGATGCAGATCAACAGATCGCAGCGATTGGCAGCCAGATTGGCCGCATAGGAACCATGCATGCCCAGCCATTGCAGAGAAAGTTCATGCCCGTCCGGCACCGCACCGATTCCCATAAGCGTCGTCACCATCGGCAGGTGGTACGATTCGATGAATTTCACCAGTTCGGCCGAACCGCCGGACGAGATCACCCCGCCGCCGGCATAAACGCACGGCCGCTCCGATTCACGGATCATCCGGCGGATCTCCTCCACCGTTGCCGCATCCGGCGCAGGCGGAGTCTCATAAACCGGCAGCGCCAGCGCACCGGGATCGAACTCCATCGTCTCCTGCTGGATGTTCTTAGGAATATCCACCATGACCGGGCCGGGGCGACCGGAACCGGCGATTTCAAACGCCCGCCGCATGATCTGCGGGAGTTCATCGATGGAGAGAACCAGAAAACTGTGCTTGACGATCGGCCGGGTCACGCCGATGATGTCGGTCTCCTGAAAGACGTTTTTACCGATCATCGGCACCGAGTCCATGTAGGCGTCGGCGATCCCGCTCACCAGGTTGGTGGCGCCGGGACCGCTGGTAGCCATCGCCACGCCGATTCTGCCGGTTGCCCGGGCGTAGCCGCCGGCGGCAAAGGCGCCACCCTGTTCATGACGCGGCAGCACCACCCGCATCGAGGAATGACTCAGCGCCTGATGAAGCAGAATGGCCTGGCCGCCGGGGTAAGCGAATACCACCTCGACGCCGAAACGTTCGAGACATTTGATCGCAATTTCGCTGCCGTTGTACACCATAATCAACCTCACCAGACTTCCCGGCTCAATACGCCGCCATTCGTAATATCCGCTCCGGAAGCCGCGGCAGCAACCGCGCTCCGGGATGTAACGCATTTAAAATTAAATTTAAATAATATACCACGGAATCATCATTTTTTCAACGCCGCATGTCAATAAAAACAGCCCCCGATCCGACAGATGGAAAAACCATTCCGCATCAGGGGGGGCTCCGGCAAGTTCACTTAAACAGAGGACGCGGTTTTCCGGAGAAGGCGCGCTGCCGGAAACTGCGCAAATGAATGCCCCCGCGGAGAAAACACGCGGACGGTTCCCGGAAATCCGCGCCGTTTCACCATTTCAATTTACGCTCGGGGTCCCAGTTCGCCGGGGTTTTGCCCCGGATTATCTCGAAAAGTTCGGGATTCTCCGACATCACCCGGCTCTCGTAAAGTTCCACCTCGTCGATCCGGGGATCGGCACGCAGCCGCCTCATGTCCACGTCAAAATCATAACCGGTACGCGGCAGGAAGAGCATCTCCCGGAAAACCCCGAGTTTGATCGGTTTGCCGCCGGTGACCTCCTCGGTGAAATAGTCGGCAAATTCATCTCCGATCATGATGACGCCGTCGATCGAACCATCGGAAAAGTAGCGCGGATACAACCAGGGCAGCGGACCGAAGTTCTTACCGTAGAAGGCGCGCTGCGTATTGTCTGGATTCGCCGGCCCGGAAAGATAAATCGGACGCTCCCCGGAGAGCTGCCTGCACCGTTTCAGAAAATCGGCGACCGCCCCGGCCCGGATGGCGAAGAGCTTCTCCACATCGACCTCGTCGCGCCAGATATCCTTGCCGTAGCGCCGGAGGTATTCCGCGCGCACCTCGGGATTATAACCGTATTGTTCCGGATTGGTCAACGGGCTGTGACAGCGGATGTTGAACATGAAACCGTCGAAGGGATATTCGGCAAGTTCCGCGAAACGCGCCACCTTGTGCTCCATCGCCTTGGGAACACTGAATTCGGCCATGCCGTAGAAGTAACGGTTGGTCGGCATTTCACCGACGACGAAACCGAGCTGCCGGAAACCGAAATCCCACGCCGCCGGAGTGCTGCAGAACTCAAAGTTGACCGAGCCCTTGCCGCCGGGAGCCTCCAGCCATGACCAGACCGACCGCACCTTTCTGCCGGTAACGTCGAACACCTCCCCCTGACCGCGCTGTTCGACGATAACGAAAGAGAATTTTTTATCATCAAAACGTTCGCGCCCGACAATTTTGACGAAGGGGTCGCGGATTTCCACTCCGGAAATCTCGAACCGGTTGAATCCGTCCTCCGTGACCGTCGTCCGGAACTCAAATGGTTGATCGAGCGGACGATAGGTAATATTGTCGGAACTGGTCAGAATTTCAATGTCTCCGGCCTCGAGAGTAGAACGCTGAAATTTGCCCCGGTTGGTGAAAACAATCCGGCCGATCGGATTGCGCCGGGCTTCGGCGTTGATTTTCGCAAGTTCATCGTCGGAAATCCGCCGCCGCGGGTCGCGTTCGGCGAGGGCGTCGGGATTGGCGCGATAGAACGGGTCGAGCAGCGGCCACCCTTGGTTGGCGTCATAATTTTCGAGTAGATCCGGCGGGCAATCCTCTCTCCGGAAATGTACTCCGGCGTCGTCGAAAAGGCTCTCCCATCCCCACACTTCCATGCCGTATTTTTTGCCGAGCCGGATAGTTTCAGTGAGCGGATTGTAGTGTTTATAGGTCTCGATCAGCCGGAAAGAGGGCACCCGTGCGTACCAGTGGAACGCGCCGTTGTCACCGTAACGGGCCGATACCCGGGTGGGGTAGTGGGTGGTACCGCAGACGTTGACCCGCAGATAAATCTTGCCGATGCCGTTTTCGGAAAGTTCGCGGATGACCCGTTCATATTCTTCGAGCGGGTAGTAGTTCTCCGGCCCTTCGTATTCGAAAACGTAATCGAGAAAGTCGATCGTAGTGGAGATCACCGGCGGCTCCTGAGCCGCGGCGAACCTCGCCATTCCGGATA
>CAKUKT010000044.1 GCA_934663655.1 uncultured Victivallaceae bacterium | reverse complement strand
ACTTTATAGGTATAGCTGCCCCCTTTCAGGGGCACAAATGGGGCACAAATGGGTCACAATTGCGGGATTTTGGGACCTGAAAACGGAAAAAACAGCTGGGGGAAAGCGTTTTTGAGGGGAAAATGAAAATCGCGGTTTTTCGTCCTTACAGGACTGCCATTTTTTTGAAAATCCTCCGGATATCCGGTATCCGTTCAACGCCTCTATCATATGTGTATCGGGGCTTCCGTTACATTCGCCGTTGAGCCACCTCCAATCAGCCCGCTACTTGACAAATCATCATTCGGAAACTATTTTTTAAGATAGTTGTAAAATCGTACTCAGTCAGCTTCGCCGGAGTGGCGGCGGTCAGTTGACGATTCAAGATATCACCACCCGGAAGTCCTGTTTCCAAAACAGCGGCTTTTTGAGAACAGAACAGCTGGCGACACCGGAGTGGTCGCTGCCACCTGCGGCTCAGGGAGGAGAAGTTGAATAGCAATCCGAAAATTCTGATGATCGAAGATGATCCCTCCATCTGCGACATGACGAAAATGAACCTCAATATGAACGGCTATCAACAGGTCTTCTGTGCCTCCGACGGTCGGGAAGGCCTCGCTCTTGCCGCCAGAATCGTTCCGGATCTGATTCTGCTCGACATCATGCTCCCGGAGATCGACGGACTCACCGTCTGCCGCTGTCTCAAAAACACCCCGGAACTCGCCTCCGTCCCCATCATCATGCTGACCGCCAAAGGAGAAGAAAACGATATCGTGCTCGGTCTCGAAATGGGCGCGGATGATTATATTTCCAAACCTTACAGCAGCAAGGTTCTTGCCGCCCGCATCGCCGCCCGGCTGCGCGGCCGGAACTCCCCGCCGCCCCAGAGCCGCGTCATCACTCTGGGGGCACTCGAAATCGACCTCGAAGCCCACAGCGTTAAAATCCACAACGAACCGATACTCTTCACCCCGGATGAGTTCAACACCCTCTCGCTGCTGGCCGGAAATCCCGGACGCGTATTCACCCGCAACCAGATCATCCAGAAGATCAAAGGCGACAACTACCCCGTGACCGCGCGCGCAATCGATATGCATATCGTCAACCTGCGTAAAAAACTCGGCGACTGGGCCGACAACCTCGAAACCGTCCGCGGCGTCGGCTATCGAATTTCTGCGGAGTAAAAAATGGCCAGACGGGATTCGGTACTGTTGTTTATTCCCGCACTGATCGGTGGCATCATCATTTTTTCGATCTTCCTTCTGGATATCCAGCTGGCGGATTTCCAAAACGCTTATTTCCGGGAAGTCATCGATGAAGCCAAGCGCAACAACTATTTCGTGGTGCAGTTCTGCAAGGAACAACTCGAAATAAATGACCTTGACAAACTCCGCCGCCTCTTCCGCAGCCGCGGTCCCAATCCAGTCGTCGCCAAACTGATTGCCCGCGGCAAAGGGACTCTGGTCGAAACCGAGAACGCTCCGGAGTACCTCACCAGACACATACGCAGTCCAAAAATCAAATGGATGTTCCGGGAAAATGAACGCGAAGATGTAATCGTGAAATACGATGAGAACCTCAAGGCATTCATGGTCTATCACTCCGCACATTTTCGTGTCGGAGACCAGGAATATTTGTTGCTCATGGCTGCCAAATGCAACAGCATGACCATGCTGGTCAACCAGACCCGCCGGGGAATGATTGTACTGACCCTTCTGGGAATTCTGGCGACCGGAGTGCTTATCGCCTACTTCTGCTACCTCGTGCGCTCTCCGCTGAACCGGTTGTTCGCCAGCACCTCGAAAATCGCGGCCGGAGATCTCGACTATCCGATCTATGTTCCGCGCCACGGACTGGTACGGGAAGTTGCACTCTGCCTGCAGAGCCTCACCGAACAACTCAAAAAACAGATCGTATCCTTGCGCGACGACGCTAATGAGCGTAAAGCAATCCTCGACACCATGACCGAAGCGATCCTGCTTATCAATGCCGACGGGAGAGTCGAACGCTGCAATCTGACCGCCTGTCGCCTCTTTTTTCCCGGCACCTCCCCGACCGACGTGGGCACGCCGGAATGCCCGTATGAACTTCGCGAAATCATCCGGAATGCCGACGGCCCCGATATTCGTTCCGGAGAAATCCGTTTCACCTGCAACGGCAAGGAACTCCAACTGCTGATCAACGCCGTCTCCTTTATCCGCGACAGCAGCAAATACGTGCTGGTTACCCTCACCGACCTTTCCGACATCCGCAAACTCGAGGCCGACCGCGCTGAATTCATCGCCGCAATCTCCCATGAGATGAAGACCCCGCTTACCGGCATTATCGGCGCCATCGATGCCATCAACAACGGCGCCCTCGATAACGAGGAATATAAATCCCGCTGTATCAATACCCTGTCCCTCCAATCGGAACGCTTGCACGATCTGCTTCAAAACTTTCTCACCCTCAATTCTCTGGAAAATATGCGACAGGGCACCGAAAACGATTTTCTACCGGTTCAGGCGGCCGCAATCGTCCGCAGCGCCGTCGAAGTGTGCAAACCCCAGGCGGAGGCCGCCGGAATCGAACTTGTGATCACCCGCTGTGATCAGGTGGAGTTTCCAGGAGACATGCTGCTGCTTCAGCAGGCGTTGAACAACCTGATCTCCAACGCGATTCTTCACAGCGGCACCCGGAAAGTCGAAGTATCCGCCACCGTCACCACCGAACACACACTGGATTTCAGCGTCCGCGATTACGGCTGCGGAATCGCCACCGAACATATCGAACATATCTTCAAACGCTTCTACCGCGTCCCCGCCAGCCGGACTTCCTCGCGCGGCAACGGTATCGGCCTGGCGATCGTCAAACACATTGCAATCCATCACGGTGGTTGCGTCTCGCTGGATTCCACTCCCGGCGCGGGTTCCTCGTTCCATCTCCGGATACCGCTTTCAGAGTAAAACCGACCCTGCCGACTTCATCCTCATGGCGCCGGAAACACCAGCGTAAAAATCAGTATTCTGTCAGTATTTTGTCAGAAGTGTTGTATCCATCCCCAGCAGTGCTATTTTTAGTAAAATCAATTTTTTACTTAAACACCTCTGCCGGGAGAAAATTTGTATGCACAGATTACTGCGTTCTCTGTTGTGTGCCGCAGCGGCCGGAAACATCCTGATGTACTGCGGCGGCTGTGGAAAGGAAGAAAACAAGGTTGTCGCCGAACGCGAAATTCGCGTTACCCTGCAGCCCCTCCAGAAACGAACCTTCCGCCATCAGATTCCGGTTCAGGGAACGGTATGGCCGGTCGAACACGCCACCATCTCCGCCAAAATCAGCGGCACCCTTGAACTCCTCCGCGTTGACGAGGGCGACACCCGGAAAAAGGAGGATGTCCTCTTCGGAATTGACCGCCAGAATCTGGAAAATCAGGTCACCGTCTGCGAGGATGAGATCAAGGTCAAGCAGGCTGAACTCGAGAGCGCAAAAATTTCCCTCGAAAGCGCGGAAATCCTCGAGGAAAAAGCCCAAACCGATTACAACCGTTTTCTTTCGCTCTGGAATTCCCGGGCCACCAGCCAGAGCGAGCTGGAAACCTACGAAACCAACTACAAGAAAGCCAAAACCGATGTCAATGACGCCAAAGCAGCCATCGTCAACGCCGAGGCGCAACTCAAACAGGCCCAGGGTAATCTCGTTATCGCCCAGAAAAATCTTGCCGACTCCGTCGTCAAAGCCCCCTTCGACTGCGTCGTCACCGACAAATATGTCGAGGAAAACGAATATGTCGTCACCGGACAGGATATACTCAGGGTCGAGAATCCCGGCAGCCAGGAGGTCATCTGCTACATCAGCGCCGGATATTACAACCTCATCGAAGCCGGCGCCACGCCGGTACGTTTCTCCTTCGACGGCGTCGACAAGGGCAGCGGCGTCGTCACTTACAAGGCGCCGAACGTCGATCCGGAAAGCCGCACCTTCAAAATCAAGGTGGCAGTTCCTTCCGGCATCAAACTGGTCAGCGGCACCCTCTGCGACCTCAGCATCATCCTCGAGGAGAAGGAGGCCTACGGACTGCCGGCCGACGCCCTGCTGCTGCGCGCCAATGACCGTTACATCGTCTACGCCATCGACAAGGACAACCGCGCCAAAAGCATCGACGTGGCGCGCGGCATCGTCGATGGGAAATACTGCGAGGTCATCAACGCCGCCGCCATCATGAACGAACGCTTCGTGGTGACCGGACAGACCTTCGTCAACAACGGCGCGCTGCTCCGCCCGATCAACGCGGAATAACGGAGAGGCGATCATGTTTCTGAGTAAATGGTCAGTTCAGCGGCCGATCGCGATGACGGCCTTCATCATCGTACTGGTGATGATCGGAATCAGTCTCTATCCCCGGCTCAGCATCGACCTGCTGCCGAATATGGAAGTGCCGATGGTGCTCGTGCGTTGCGAGTACCAGGGCGCCAGTCCAACCGAAATCGAGGTCGAAGTCGTCAAACGCATCGAAGATGCGGTCTCCTCTCTCGACGGCATCAAACACATCACCAGCATGTCGATGGAGGATGAGGCGCGCGTCCAGCTCGAATTCAACATGGGTACCGACGTGGATATCGCCGCCACCGACATCCGCGAGGCACTCAACCGCATCCGGGAAGATTTCCCCGACGGCGCGAATGAACCGACCATCCGCAAAATCGACACCAATGCGACCACAGTGGCCCAGGTGTTTCTCGTCGGGGATCGCACTCAGGACGATCTGTACGATTACGCCGACGACGTGATTGCCGACCGCTTCTCCTCCGTACCGGGTGTCGGAGAGGTCCGTGTCTACGGGGCGAATGAGATGCAGGTGCACGTGCTTTTAAACCGCGAAAAACTAACCGCCATGAACCTCTCGATCAACGATATCGTTTCCAAACTCGAGGAGAACAATATCCGCGAACCCCTGGGGCGCATCCAGTTCGACAAAGGCGAGAAGAACATCACTTTCAACGGCGATTTCAAGGATTTCGAAGAGATCAAATTGCTGGAGATCGGCAAATTCAAGGACAAACGCGTCTACCTGCGCGACGTCGCCGATGTAAAACTCATGAGCCGTGAAGTCCGCAGCAAAGCCTACGTCAACGGCCAGCCCGCCGCCCGCTTCCGCATCGTCAAGAAAGGCGAAGCCAACGCAATTGAAGTCATCCGGGGAATCCGCCAGCGTTTCGACGAAATGGTCGCCAACGGCGAATTGCCGACCGGGATGGAACTCTTCTGGTTCACCGATTCCGGCGCCTTCATTCAGGCCTCGGTCGACGACGCCTGGAGCAGCATCATCTCCGGAATCATCCTCACCGCCGTACTGCTCTTTCTTTTCCTGCATGAGCCCAAATCCACCTTCATCGTGATGGTCTCCATGCCGATTTCGGTGATCGTGACCTTCGCCGTCATGGCGTGGCTGAATTACTCATTCAACATCATGACCCTGCTTTCGCTGGGGTGTTCGGTCGGAGTGCTGGTGACCAACTCCATCGTCGTTATCGAAAACATCTTCAAACACATCGATCGCGGTGAACCCATCAAAACCGCCGCCGAACGCGGTACCGGTGAGGTTATCGCCGCCGTCTCCGCCAGCGCCCTCACCAATGTGGTCGTATTCGTTCCGGTCATGATGATGAGTTCCCGGATCGGAACCATGATGGTTCCCTTCGCCGGGGTGATGGTCGGCGCCACCCTCGTCTCTCTCTTCATCAGCTTCACCCTGACCCCGATCCTCGCCTGTGTGATGCTCAAACGCAAGAAACGACGCGCCGCGGAACAGCAGAAACTCTCCCTGCTTCAGAAGTGTTTCATTCCCTGGGATATCGGATACGACTGGCTCTGCCGGAAGTTTAACCGGAGCATCGAATGGACCGCCCGCCATCCCTTCACTCTGATTGCGGTTGTGCTGGCCATGTCGCTGGCGACGATTTTTTTCATCGTCCCCAAGGTCGGATTGTCGTTTCTGCCCTTCTGCGACCAGGGGGAAATCCGGATCAAATTTGAATTTCCGACCAATTACAACCTCGAAACCACCAACCGGCTGATTCTGGAAGCGGCCGACCACCTCAAGAAGTATGACTTCATCCGCGGCATGTCGATCTCCGTCGGCGATTCGGACGGCGGCAGCGGTCAGGTGAGTTCGGCGGTCTATATCGGTCAGATCACCCTGCGCACTACTGACAAATTTGAACGCGAAGAGTCGATTTACGATCTGCAGGCGCAGTTGCGCGAGGAATTTTCGTATCTCGACAACTGCCGACTGACCCTGTCCATCCCCTCGACCTTCGGCGGCAGCGGCGCCGAAATCCGTTGCGTGATGAACGGCACCGATCTCGAAGTACTCGAAAACGCCGAAATGGTCGTCATGGAGAAACTTCCCACGCTCGGCATCACCCGCGACCTCGATTCCAGCCGCCGCGAACGCAAACCCAACATCAACATCACCCCCCGCCGTACCGTCCTCCAGAACCTCGGCATCTCCGCCAACGAACTCTACGAATACCTGCTCGGATCGCTCGACGGTATCGAAGTCGGAGATTTCCGCAGCGGCGCGCGCACCTTCGACATCCGGGTGAAAAACGAAAAAGAGTACGGCGAGGAACAACTCCTTCAGGCCGCCCCGGCAATCAAGGACAACAATCCGCTCGGCACTGAAGTCCTCGCCGAAATTACCGAGGATACCCGCCCCGTGGTGATCAACCGCTACGACAAGGTGCGCACCATGTGGCTTTACGCGAACACCGCTCCCGGAATGGCGCTCGGAACCGTATCAAATGCGATCGACAAAATCGCCCGGGATGCCCTGCCGCCCGGCTACGGAGTCCGGATGAGCGGCAACGTCGAACTCATGAATGAAGCTGCTCAGGAGTTCATTCAGGTGATCCTCCTCGCCGCGCTGCTCACCTATCTGCTGATGGCCGCGATCATGGAGTCGTGGACACGGCCGTTCCTGATCATGTTCACGGTGCCGCTCGGCTTCCTCGGCATGTACGCGACGCTGTGGGCGACCAATATGTCGATGTCGATGATGGGTCTGCTCGGCGGCGTGATGATGATCGGAATCGTGGTCAACAACGCCATCCTCATCATGGATGAGTGCGCCTCCCTGGTCAAATCCGGCGTGACCACCCATCAGGCGATGTTGCAGGCCACCGAATCGAAGTTCCGTCCGATCGTGATGACGAGCATCGCCTCGGTCGCCGGCATGCTCCCGATGGCACTCGGAACCGGACTCGGTTCGGAACTGCGCGCCAGCTGCGGCATGGGCGTGGTCGGGGGACTTTCAATCGCCTCGCTGCTGACGCTGTACGTGATCCCGGCACTCTATTTCATCTTCGTCCACGACACCGCCCGCCCGCGCCGCCACCGGCTGCGCCGGCTGTGGCGGAAACTTTTCAACCGGCGCAGAAAAACCGCCTCCACCTGACGGGAGACCCGTGCCGCTCCGTTCCGGAGCCGAAAAATATGAAAAAAGCCGCTTTTACGGTGGAAAATCACCGGAAAGCGGTTTATATTTTCCGGCAATCGCATACCTGGAAGTGATTGCAGGACAACTATGGACTACGAACTCATCGCCAAACTCTTTACGGCAATCGCCAAAACCTTCATCTTCTTCGGTCTCGGTGCGCTCGCCTGCAAATTGAAAATTTTCGGAGAGAGCGAATCGGAAAAACTCGGCCGCTTCACCGTCGATATTCTCTTTCCCTTCATGGTACTGAGTTCGATCACCGCCAACTTCACCCGCGCGGACCTGCTCAGCGTCTGGCAGCTCCCGCTGCTCGGCTTCGGAATCATGGCCTTCAACGCGCTGGTCGGGCTGGGACTGAAATTCGGATTGCGCGACCGCTCCCCCGACCGGGTGGCCACCTTCCTCCACCTCGCCGCCGTCAATAACTACTTCTTTCTGCCGCTGATCGTCATCGACAGTCTTTTCGGCGGCAAAGCCGTCGCCGGACTGATGCTCTTCAACATCGGGTCAACCGTCGGCTACTGGACAATCGGCATCGCCACCCTCGGCGGTGGCAGCCTGAAGCAGGCGCTGAAAAACATCTGTTCGACCAACATGGCGGCGGTCGTCATCTCCCTCGCCTGCGTCTGGTTCTCCTGGCAACTCCCCGCCCCGATTGCAGAGATTTCCGGAGAAATCGGCGGGATTTCCGTACCGCTCTCTCTGATCCTCGCCGGTTCTGCGCTCTATCATTCGCGCCGCAGCCTCCTCAGCCACCCCTGGGACGCCGTCTACTCCTCGGTGGTCCGGCTGCTGGTGATCCCCGCGTTGACGATCGCGGTGCTCAAGTTGATCCCGCTCGATCTGATCTCCGCCCAGGTCGCAATGACGGTGGCGGTGATGCCGGCAAGTTGCGCCTCGGTACTGATCGTCCAGCGCTATGGCGGCAGCATCGATTTCGCCGGCCAGTCGCTGTTGATTACCACCATCGCTTCAATGGCCACCATGCCGCTCTTTTTCGCCTTCTTCTCACTGGTTTGAAACCGCCCCCCCTTTTTTGCCGCAGCAAAATAAAAACGACGGAAGCCACCATTGCAGGATGATTTCCGCCGCTGTTCCCAGTTGACAAAACGTAGTACGGTCAATTGAGAATAAGTTCGATCACCGGCACCTCGCACCCCTCGGGCAGCAACACCGGCAGATCGAGGGTCAGTGCCCCTTCCGGCGTCGTGCCTGACATGCTGAGCGCTCCCTCGCGCCGGCGGATTTCGCTGCCGTCGGCGAGCAGCTGCGCATATTTCACCCGCCCCTTGCCGAGGTTGGGCAGATGAACATGTTTGAACGGCCACGCAAAGCAGCAGAGGTAGAGGCGTCTGGTCTCCGGATTCCAGGTATAGGCGCAATTCGCAGGCGGCGTGAACTCCTCCGGCGCCCGGCCGCAGTTGTAGATCGCCCGCGAATTGAAGTGCATCCACCGCGCGTACCCTTCAAGCCGATCCATCGCCCGTGAATCGAGATAACCGCGCGAAGTCGGTCCGACATTCATCAGCAGATTTCCGCCGCGGGCGACGTGATTGATCAGCAGTTCGATGCACATCTTGACCGGCTTCCAGCTCATCTCGTCGCGGTGGTACCCCCAGCTTCCGGAGAAGGTCTGACATCCCTCCCAGACCGCCGGAGTGCCGTCCGCACGCAGCGGTGCGGCGTCGGGCAGATGCTGTTCGGGAGTGATCACATCGCCGGCTCCGGGCAGGTCGAGACGGTCGTCAATGATAATCTCCGGCTGGAGTTTGCGCACCAGCTTCAACAGCTCTTCCGACCCCCAGTCGTCGTGGTTCTTGCCGTCCACGCCGGGATAGGAGAAATCGAACCAGATGATATCGATCTTTCCGTACTCCGTGAGCAGTTCGGTAACCTGGTCACGCATATACTGGCGATAACGCGCCATGTCCCGTCCGACGTTGAGCGCCTCCCGATCGGGATGTTCGCGCAACGGATGGATGCGGTCGATCGTGAAGTCAGGGTGATGCCAGTCGATCAGCGAATAATAGAAACCGACCCGCAGCCCTTCAGCCCGGAACGCCTCGACCACTTCGCGCAGCAGGTCGCGGCCGCAGGGAGTGTTGGTCACCTTGTAGTCGGTGAACTTGCTGTCCCACATGCAGAAGCCCTCGTGATGTTTGGTGGTGATCACGAAATACTTCATCCCCGCCTTTCTGGCGGCAACCGCCCATTCCCGCGGATTGAAGAGATCCGGATTGAAGCAGTCGAAATAGACCTGATAACTTGCGTCATCAATTTTTTCATAATTGCGAATCCACTCGTGGCGGGCCGGCATCGAATAAAGCCCCCAATGGATGAACATGCCGAACCGGTCGCGCACAAACCAACTGGTGTCACCATGCGGATATTCAGTCATTTTTTTTCTCCTTCTGCTGATTTCCACTTGCCGGGTGAACTTTTTCGTTCTATATTAAAATAGAGTGTCGTTATGAATAAAACAACTGCGGTTGTATGAATAATCAAGGGATATATATGAATAATCCCGATAATTATCGAAGCCTCGATTTCGCACTGGAATGTGTGAGCATGACGAAACTCGGCGGCCAATGGAACCGTCAGCTTCTCACCGGCAACTTCTACCGGCTCTACCGGAACGACGCACCGGGGGCGGGGGTGGTTTACAACCGCAGGAAGCATGAGATCACTCCGGACGCGATATACATTCTGCCGCCGAACTGCAATCTGCGCACCTATTGCGACAATCCCGAGGCGCGGCAGTTGTACATTCACTTTGAATTGCCCCGTTACGATTGTGCGGAACCGCTCAACTGCATTGCCCTGGACGAAGAACTGCGCCTACTCTCCGACCGGCTGATCGCCGGCATCACCTCCGGCGAACCGCGCGAATTCAACGCGATCACCGCCTTTGCCCTCTGCGGCGCGGCACTCACCCGGCTGCCGGCGGCAGCGCTGACGATGCGTCCGCTGAATTATCCGGTGGCGCGGGTCTGCGCCTATCTGCGGAACAACCTGGCGCTCCCGCACGAAATGTCCGAACTCGCCCGCATCGCCAGAATCCCAGCCGGAGAATTCAGCCGCCGTTTCCGGGAAGCGACCGGCTGCACCCCCTACCGCTATCTGACCAATATGCGTTATGAACGGGCCGAACAGCTGCTTTCGTCCGGGGATATCAGCATCGATGAGATCTGTTCGGAAATCGGCATCCGCGATCGTTTTCACTTCTCGCGCTGCTTCAAACGCCGCTACGGACACCCCCCGGCCGCCTACCGGAAACTGCTGCTCGGCAACCGGCTGGAACCGCAATCATCCAATTTACCGGATTGACACCACCCGGATTGAATATTGCGTTTACGGGAGACGGTTTCCGGCGGCGCGGTAGATTTCGTACCACTCCTCGCGGCTCAGCCGGACCTCGGTTCCGGCGACGGCTTCGGCGAACCGTTCCGTCCGGGTGGAGCCGAGCAGGGTCTGGATCCCGGCGGGATGACGGGAAATCCAGGCGACGGTACACCCGAGGGGAGCCAGCCGGTGGCGGGCGCCGATCCGGGCGAGAGTTTCGTTGAGTTCCCGATAGCGGTTGTCGGCAGGGAAGATACCTTCGAAAAGTCCGAAGGCCAGCGGTGACCACGCCTGAATCAATAGATTGTGCAGCCGACAATATTCGAGTATTCCGTCGGCGTAGAGCGTCCCCGCCGAAGTACGGTTGTTCACGTTCAGCCCGCTGTCGATGATCAAGGTGTGCGCCGGCCCGAACTGCAGCTGATTGATCACCAGCGGAACCGTAAGCCGACTCCGCAGGAGTTCAAGCTGGGCGGCGCTGTGGTTGCTGACGCCGAAGGCGCGAACCTTGCCGCCGCGGTACAGCTGCTCAAACGCGGCGGCAACCTCCTCCGGTTCCACCAGCGCATCAGGACGATGGAGCAGCAGAATATCGATCCAGTCAGTGCGCAGCCGCTTCAGGCTTTCCTCCACCGACTGCAGAATGTGTTCGCGCGAAAAATCGTAGAACCCCTCCCGGATACCGCACTTGGTCTGAATAATCATCCGGTCGCGACTGCCGGGATGAGCGGCGAGGTAATCACCGAAAATTTTCTCGCAATATCCGCGCGGGCTTTTTCGGCCGTAGATATCCGCGTGATCGAAAAAATTCACTCCCTGTTCCATCAACCCGTCGACCCAGCACGCGACCGCGCGGTCGTCGGGCAGATTGCAGATGCGCATACAGCCGGCCCCGACTGCGGGGACGGAGATATCGGCATCGATGATCTTCAGACTTTTCATTTCGTTCATACTCCAGTGGGTGCGAAGGGTGCTCTCTACCTGGAAGCCGGAGGCGCGCCCGGCTCCCCGCCGAAGGAAAATTCAGCCGCACTCTCCTTTAGCTTCGGCTGAATATAACTCATCCGGCAAAAAAAATCAACCGCGCTCCGGCGCCGAACGCCGGAAACGCGGTTGGGGAATCGGTGTTCCGAATTGCTTCGAAACACCGGAGGGGGCAGTAATCCCCGGGTATCGCGGCTCCGTTTCCGGAACCGCGCCGCCCGTGCGATTATTTGCCGTAGTAGGCGCGCATGTACATATCCTTGATCTCGGTGATCAGGGGATAGCGCGGATTCGCGCCGGTGCACTGATCGTCGAAAGCCATTTCGGAGAGTTTGTCGACCTGAGCGAGGAACTCCTTCTCCGGCACACCGGCATCCCGAATCGTCTTGGGAATGCCGAGGCGATCCTTGAGCGCCTCGACCGCGGCGATCAGCTTCTCGACCTTGTCCATGTTGTCTCCTTCGCGGCCGCCGAGCTTCAGGAAGTCGGAGAGGCTCGCGTAGCGCTCCACCGCTTCCGGATACTTGTACTGCGAGAAGGTTCCCTGCTTGGCCGGCTTGCTGGTCGCGTTGAACCGGATCACCTCGGTGATCAGCAGCGCGTTCGCCAGACCGTGCGGCACATGGAACGCCGCGCCGAGCTTGTGAGCCATCGAGTGGCAGACGCCGAGGAAGGCATTCGCAAAGGCCATACCGGCGATCGTGGAGGCGTGATGGACCTTTTCCCGCGCCTTCTCATCGGTGAGGCCGTTCTCGTAGGCGGCCGGCAGATATTTGAAGATCAGCCGGGTGTGTTCGCGGGCCAGTCCTTTGGTGTATTCGGTAGCGAGGATCGAAACCCGCGCTTCGAGCGCGTGCACCAGCGCATCGATACCGGAGTAGGCGGTGAGTTTCTTGGGC
>CAKUKT010000043.1 GCA_934663655.1 uncultured Victivallaceae bacterium | reverse complement strand
CCGCGCCATTGCAGCACCCTATCGTCATTGCGGCTACTTCTATCTGCCTACCGGCGGCATCAACGCCGCCAATGCCGCCGACTATCTTGCCATAAAGGATGTTGCCGCCGTGGGTGGCACCTGGCTCGCCGATGTGAATGCCGTAGCTGCCGGTGACTGGGAAAAAATCCGCAGCGGCATTGTCGAGGCGGTGAAGATTGCCGGGAATGCAAAATGAGAAGTCTGAACGCGGAAACCATGCGCCGGATCGATCGAACCGCGATCACCGAACGACAGATCCCCGGTATGGTGCTGATGGAAAACGCCGGAGCCGCAGTGGCCGGCGAGGTGATGAATTTCATGTCCGGGTGCGGCGCGGAACGCGTTGTCGTACTCGCCGGTAAGGGCAACAACGGCGGGGACGCACTGGTTGCGGCCCGGCTGCTGGCTGCGCGCGGAATTTCCGTGGAAATGGTGCTCGCCGCTCCGCCGGAGACATTCACAGGAGATGCGGCAACCGCCTGGACACGGTTGAATGAATCCGGGTTCCGTACCATTCGGGAGAATTTTCTGCCCCGTCCCGGTTCGCTGCTCGTCGACGGCCTGCTCGGCACCGGCATCTCCGGCTCCCCGCGCGGGCGTACCGCGGAATTGATCGATTCAGTGAACACCTCCGCTCTGCCGGTGCTCGCAATCGATCTTCCCTCCGGTCTCAACGCCGATTCCGGAGCCGCGGACACGGCTGTTCACGCCGACCTGACCGTGACCCTTGCCGCAGTAAAGAGCGGAATGTTGCGTGGACGCGGTCCGGAATTATGCGGTCGAATCGTCATCGCTGATATCGGTATTCCGGAGGAGCTGATCACCTCCGAGCCGGGGGAAATTCCGTGCTTCGGCCACCCGGACGCGGCGAAGCTGGTCGAACGGGAAGCCTTTGACACCTTCAAAAACCGGCGCGGTACCGTGGCGGTGATCGGCGGAGCTCCCGGGTACACCGGAGCGGCATTTCTCGCCGGGGAAGCGGCGTTGCGCGCCGGAGCCGGACTGGTGCGGGTGTGGCTCCAGGAGGGGAGCGAGGTGTTCGGTGCCGCGCCGCGGGCGTTGATCGTCCACCGTTTCCGTCCGGGCGCATTCGGAGAATTTCCCGGCGCGCCCCCCGCTGCGGTGGCGGTTGGCCCCGGTCTCGGCACCCTGCCTGAAAACAAAGAAATCATCCAACGGCTCGCCGCGGGAGAGCGGCCGCTGCTTCTGGACGCCGACGCGCTGAACCTGCTTTCCCACTGTCCCGCGCTCATTTCCGGCCACCGGGCGCCGCTGGTACTGACTCCGCACCCGGGCGAATACCGACGGCTGGCGGCTGCTTTCGGCCTCAATGCCGAGGTTCCCCGTCCGGAGGCGGCGCTTGCGCTCGCGGCGGCAACTGCGGCGACCGTGGTGCTCAAAGGCCCCCGCACGATCTGCGCCGCGCCGGACGGCCGCTGGTCAATGAACCTCTCCGGTTCCCCCGCGCTCGCCACCGCCGGAAGCGGAGATGTGCTCAGCGGAGTCATCACCGCCCTGCTTGCTTCCGGAATGGCGCCATGGGATGCGACCCGCCTCGGCGTCTGGCTGCACGGAACCGCTGGAGAACTCCTCCGCCCCTGCGGCAGTCGCGGCGTCATCGCCGACGACCTGCCGGCGTCAGTGGGCAGGGCCTGGAAACAGCTCCGCCCGAACGCCTGAAAACCGGCGGCGGGATCGTGATACTTGAAAATATTGCTGAAAATGTGTATATTATCAATATATCATGATCCTGATCCGCAGGATATTTTTCCGTCCGGCGCCGTTCCGGCCCATTCCGGCGCGACGGAAACGGTTTTGAATTATCGCCGGTGAATCACTATGCCTCAATCGACCAGACATCCGGATAAGAATACGGTGTTCAGCATCGTTTCACTCGGCTGCCACAAAAATCTCGTGGATTCGGAAATCATCGCCGGTACTCTGGCCGCCGCCGGGTTCATCCCCAGCTTTGATCCGGAAGCCGCCGAGCTGCTGATCATCAACACCTGCGCCTTTCTTCCCGAAGCGAGAGCCGAGGCGGAACATGAAATCGAACAGGCCGTAAGCTGGAAATCACTCGCACCGGGACGGAAAATCGCGGTCTGCGGCTGCCTGTGCGAATATGAGGCCTCGGGGGAAAATCACCGCCGCCATCCCGAAGTCGATCTCTGGGTACGGGTAAACGATCTCAACCGGCTGCCGGAACTGCTGGCGGGAGCCCCTCCCCGCGGCGGCGAACCCGATTTCCTCGTTTCAGAAGAGATGCCCCGACTGCAATTCACGCTGCCTCACATCGCTTATCTCAAAATTGCCGACGGCTGCAACAATTGCTGTTCATACTGTGCGATTCCCCGGTTACGCGGACGGCTGCGCAGTCGGGAAATCGCCTCGGTGACCGCCGAAGCACGCCGGATGGTCGCCTCCGGGGTTCGCGAAGTGGTGGTGATCGCCCAGGATACCACCGCGTTCGGACACGACCGTCCGGAGTCAGGCGAAAACCTCGCCGGACTGCTGCGCGAGCTCGACCGTATCGAAGGTGATTTCCGGCTTCGCCTGCTTTACACCCATCCGGCCAACTACACCGACGAATTGATCAGCGTTCTCGCCGGCATGAAACATCTGCTCGCTTATATCGACATTCCGCTGCAGCATATTTCCGACCGGATTCTTACCGCGATGAACCGTCACGTGAACCGGGCGCGCATTGAAGAACTCATTCCCCGGTTGCGGGCGGCGATTCCCGGTCTCACTCTGCGCACGACCTTCATAACCGGACTGCCCGGAGAAACCGAAGCGGAATTTAATGAATTGCTGGAGTTTGCACGCCGGATCCGCTTCGAACGCCTGGGGGTCTTTCCATTCGCTCCGGAGAAGCTGACCCCGGCAGCCGCGTTTCCGGCTCAGGTGCCGCTGGAAATCGCCGAGGAGCGCGCAAAAATTCTGATGAAAAAACAACGGGACCGCATGCGCCGTCACAATGAAAAACTGATCGGCACGGAAATGGAAATGCTGATCGATTTCACCGAACACGACGCCGCCATCGGCAGAAGTGCGATGGACGCCCCGGAAATAGATAACGGTATTGTGATTCCCAGACCGGGACGTGTCCGGGCCGGAACATTTCAACAAGTTAAAATCATCGGTGTTTCCGGATCGGACCTTCTCGGCAGAATCGTGAGGCGAAAATGAGGAAAAGCATTCCCAACATATTGACGGTCAGCCGGATTTTCGCCGTGCTGATTTTTGTGGTTCTGGCATCGATCGCCGACAAGACCTTCTTTGCGGCCAGTGACCATCCGTGGATGTACAGTGTCCGGCTCATTGCCTATGTGCTGGCGGTACTGGCCGGTCTCACCGATCTTCTTGACGGTTATCTGGCCAGAAAATATCATTCGGTCAGCGACTTCGGCGCGCTGATGGATCCGCTGGCCGACAAGATATTCGTTACCGGCACCATGCTGATGGCCGTCGAATACAACCTGATGCCGGCGTGGATCGCCTTTGCGGTGCTCTGTCGCGAATTCATGGTCACCGGTCTGCGCACCCTCGCCGCCAAACGGCAGGTGGTGATTTCCGCCGATCGCTGGGGGAAACTCAAGACCGCGCTGCAGATGGTGATGCTCGCGGTGGCCGGGGCGGCGTGGGTCATCGACGGCGGGACCGAATATCTTCATGGCGCCAAGTGGTTCGGCGTCCGGCTCTGGTATCTCTGGCTCACCTATCTGTGTGGAATCGTACTGGTAACGGTGCTCTCCGGGCTCGGTTACTTCATCCGCTTCCGCTATCTTTTCCTCGGCGGCGAAAGAGAAGCCGTCGATAAATAACGTGAACAGCCGTATCATAAACTACTTCCGCACCCGACGCTGCGAAAGCGCGACCTGGCTGCTGCTGGCATTGATTGTATTGTCGGCGTTTCTGCCTCCGCGCGGACGATGTGAAAGCGTGGTGCGGATGATGTTTTATCTGCTGCTGATTTTCGCGCCCTACCTGATCGGCCGTTCCTCCCGAATGCTGAAAATCTGCCTGTTGCTGGGAGTGTTTACCCTTCCCTCCTGGCTGCTCTACAGCGACGAGTTGCTGAACACCATGCTGCTGCGCCCGAAATGGCTGGACATCATCATGTTGCCGCTGCTGATGGGAATGGCGGTATTTCTGACCGGGGTGGTAAGTTACCGGGCACTGGCGGGACGTTTCACCGGAGAACGGATTTTCAGCTGCATTCTGACCTTTTTGCTGATCGGGGTGGCGTTCGCCGATCTCTATCTGCTGATGATTCAGCACTACCCGGAAAGTTTCTCCACCGGCAGCGACAATGCGATGGTCGGCATTAACGCAATGCTTTACTTCAGCTTCACGACGCTGACCACCTGTGGTTACGGCGACATTCTGCCGACTTCGGCGGTAACGCGGATGCTGGCGTCGCTGGAGATGGTGACCGGAGTGCTTTTCGTGGCGATATTCATCGCCGTTATGCTTCGTGAACACGGACACAGAGATCCCAACCCCCCGGAGGAGTCCTCATGAAAATTTCCATCCTTGCCGCCGTCGCACATCCGGCGGTGGAACTGGCCGCGTCGGAACTCGAGCATTACCTGGCGCTGTTGAATGAAACGAACCCTTCCCCACCGGTCACCATCCGGCTCGCGGTATCCACTCCTGAGAATCCGGAACTTGACTCCTACGATATCAACGTCAATTTTTCCGGAGATGGCGGTGTCATTACCGGTTCCAATCCCCGCTCGGTGCTGTTCGGCGCCTACGAACTGTTGAAAATGCTCGGCTTCCGCTGGGTTCGTCCCGGACGGAACGGCGAAGTGATTCCCTCCCGCGTGGATTTCTCCCGACCGCTGGTGCGGCGTTCCGCCGCCGGCTACCGTCACCGCGGCATCTGCATCGAAGGCGCGGTGTCGCGCGAAAATGTTCTTGACACCATCGAATGGATGACCAGATGCGGTTTCAACGCCTACTTCATCCAGTTCCGCAACGCATTCACCTTTTTCGACCGCTGGTACACCCATCAGAACAATCCCCTGCTTCCGGCGGAGCATTTCGACACCGCCGCGGCGGAGAGGATCACCCGGGAAATCCGTTCCGAAGTTCGCCGTCGCGGTCTCGATCTCCACATGGTCGGCCATGGCTGGACCTGCGAACCCTTCGGGATTCCCGGTCCCGGCTGGTTTCCGCATCGCGGCGAGATCGCTCCGGAAATCAAGCGCTTTTTCGCCGAGGTAAACGGCAAGCGGGAATTGTGGGGAGGGATCGCACTGAACACCAATTTGTGCTACGGCAATCCCGAGGTAAGAAAACTGATCGCCGACGCCATCGCCGCCTGGTCGGTGGAAAACCCCGAAGTCAATATCATCCATTTCTGGCTCGCCGACGGTTCCAACAACCAGTGCGAATGTCCGTTGTGCACGCCGAAACGCCCGGCGGACTGGTATGTTGAGATGCTCAACCTCGTCGACGAGAAGCTCACCGAAGTCAAATCGACGGCGAAGATCGTCTTTCTCGTCTACGTCGATCTGCTGTGGCCGCCCGAACAGTCGAAACTTAAAAATCCCGACCGGTTCATACTGATGTTTGCGCCGATCACCCGCAGCTATTCGCGTCCGTTCTCGCCCGGAGAAGCAGGAGCGGACGGCGGGGAGATTCCGCCCTATGACCGCAACCATCTGAAGTTTCCCGCCGAACCGGAAAAAAATCTCGCTTTTCTGAAATGCTGGCAGGAACGCTGTTCCAGCGGCAGCAGCTTCGACTTCGATTACCATTACATGTGGGATCACTTCAAGGACCCCGGCTATTACCGGATGGCGGAAATCCTCCATGCCGATTGCCGCAACCTCCGGAAACTCGGGCTCGACGGTTTTGTAAGCTGCCAGGCGCAGCGGGTGTTCTTCCCCAACGGACTCGGCATGACGGTGATGGGGCGTACCCTCTGGGATCCCGAACTCAGTTTTGAGGAGATCGCTTCGGATTACTTCAGCGCGGCTTACGGGGAAGAGTGGGAAGCTGCCCGGGAATATTTCCGGGCGGTATCCGAACTCTTTCAACCGCCGCTGCTCCGCAATGAAGGAACTGAAGCGGATAAGGCTGCCGCTGCCGCCGGATTGCCCGGATATGAGCGGATAGTCGCGGCGGTGGCTCCGGCCCTCACCCGGGGACTGAAACTGGCGGATCCGTGCCGCCGGGAGTCCTGGGAACAGCTGGAGCTGCATATCGAACAAACCCAGCGGCTGGCCACCCTGCTGGCCGCAGTCTGGGGAGGCCGGGGGGACGCCAAAGCGGCAGCCGGCGATCTCTATGACTGGGCGCGTCGCCACGAAACCCGGCTCCAGCCGTGGTTCGACCTCTTTGAATATATCTGGACCATGAGCCGGGCCCTGAATCTGCCCGAAGGGATTTGAACCCTCCCCGGTTCCGGCAGCAACCGACGCTGCGCTCCAGTATCGGACGGTTAATCGCCGTCCGTTTTTTTTGTATCGTTTCAAAAGCGGAGGTCGCCCCCCTGAAAACCGCCGTGCCAAACGAGCATCGCAAAAAAAGATTCCCGACTTCACTAACTGAAGCCGGGAATCTCCATCTAACCTGGGTGCCGAAAACCCGTTCCGCATCGTCACCGCATTCCGAAACGATCGGAAGCACCGCGGCTCATGCGCGAAAAGTTTCCAGTTGGCGGCGCCGGAGGCTCTCTTTTTTTCCTCCCCCCGCACCGCCACGTCCCCCCTGCCCAACTGGGACTCCGGTTCGACAGACGGGGCAAAAGTGATGAGGTTACTTCATCGCCTGTTCAACCGCGACCGCGATATCGACGGAAGCACCGACCATCGGGTTGTTGCCCATACCGATGAGTCCCATCATCTCCACATGCGCGGGAACCGAACTCGAACCGGCGAACTGGGCATCGGAATGCATCCGTCCCATCGTATCGGTCATACCATAGCTCGCCGGTCCGGCAGCCATGTTGTCGGGATGCAGCGTGCGGCCGGTGCCGCCGCCGGAAGCGACCGAGAAGAAGGGCATTCCCTTTTCAATGCGCTCCTTCTTGTAAGTACCCATTACCGGGTGCTGGAAGCGGGTCGGGTTGGTGGAGTTGCCGG
Organism: uncultured Victivallaceae bacterium; assembly: GCA_934663655.1. Classification (GTDB taxonomy): domain Bacteria; phylum Verrucomicrobiota; class Lentisphaeria; order Victivallales; family Victivallaceae; genus UBA1784. The sequence continues at coordinate 5,793 of CAKUKT010000043.1, read as the reverse complement.
TGATGGCGATATCCACACCTTCGAGCCACATGATCGCGACACCTTCACGCACATCGTCGGCGCCGTAGCAGCGAACCGCCGCCCGCTCGCCCTTGGAATAGGCGTGCTCGGAAACCACCCGCACCTTGCCGGTCGCATAATCAAATTCGGTCTCGACACCGGTAAAACCGTTGATGCGGGAAATGATCTGCGCCGCGTCCTTGCCGAGCCCGTTGAGGATGACCCGGAGCGGCTCCTTGCGCGCCTTGTTGGCGCTGCGGGCCAGCCCGATCGCGCCTTCGGCGGCGGCAAAAGATTCATGACCGGCGCAGAAAGCGAAACATTTCGTCTCGTCACGAAGCAGCATCGAAGCCAGATTTCCGTGGCCGATACCGACCTTGCGGTCATCAGCAACCGAACCGGGAATGCAGAAGGACTGAAGTCCTTCACCCAGCGTCTTGGCGATCTCGCTGGCGACCTTCTGACCGCGCTTGATGGCGACGGCGGCGCCGACCAGATAAGCCCAGCAGGCGTTTTCAAAGCAGATCGGCTGAATGTCCCTCACCCGCTTGGCGATGTCAAGCCCCTTGCCCCGGGTGATGGCCTCGGCTTCCTCCAGCGAAGCGATGCCGTTGGCATTGAGGAATGCGTTGACCTGCGCAATCCGGCGTTCATAACTTTCAAACAAAGCCATATTGTTACCTCTACTGGTGACGCGGGTTGATGGTTTTGACGGCATCGGCGAAACGACCGTAGGTACCGGTGAACTTCTTCACCGCCTCGTTGGCATCCATGCCCTTGTTGATCGCATCGAGCATCTGACCGAGCTTGAGGAATTTATAACCGATGACCTTGTCCTCTTCGTCGAGCGCGATCTCGGTTACATAGCCCTCGGCCATTTCCAGATAACGAACGCCCTTGGCACTGGTGCCGTACATCGTACCGGTGATGCTCCGAAGTCCCTTGCCGAGATCTTCGAGCCCGGCTCCGACCGGCAGTCCGCCTTCGCTGAAAGCGGTCTGGGTGCGGCCGTAGACGATCTGCAGAAAGAGTTCGCGCATCGCAGTGTTGATCGCGTCGCAGACGAGGTCGGTGTTCAAAGCCTCAAGGATGGTCTTGCCGGGAAGAATTTCCGCCGCCATCGCCGCGGAGTGGGTCATTCCCGAACAGCCGATCGTCTCGACCAGGGCCTCTTCGATCACGCCGTTCTTGACGTTGAGGGTGAGTTTGCAGGCGCCCTGCTGCGGCGCGCACCAGCCGACCCCGTGGGTGAGTCCGGAGATATCCCGGATCTCCTTGGCCTTGGTCCAGGCCCCTTCCTGGGGAATCGGCGCGGGTCCGTGCTTCGGCCCCTTGGCGACGCAGACCATTTCCGCTACTTCGTGAGTGAAGTTCATCGCTTGTCTCCAATGGTAAGTTTCAGATAAACGGGTTCTTATAATATAACGCCTCCCGACCTTTTTTTCAAGCCGGAAGCGCTCCTCAATCCGCCGAACGGCGCGCCCGGCGTCGCGGAAACATCCCCCGTCCCGCCGCCGGCAACCGGAATTTGAAATGCATCGCCAGCAGCCGTATTCCCGTGACCACGCAGACGACAATTATGAATGTGTAGAATTCCGGCAGCCGGGTCGGAGAGAGATACACATAGAGCACCCCGCCGATCAGTGCGGCGGTAGCGTAGAAATCGCTGGTCAACACCACCGGAATCTTCATCGCCATGATATCCCGGATCACCCCGCCGCCGACCGCGGTGAGCACTCCGCTGAGCACCACGCCGACCACACCGAGTTCGTAAGCCATTCCCTTGGCCGCGCCGAGCGCGGTGAATACTCCGAGACCGAGCGCGTCACAGAAGGGAATCAGTCGCTTGACGTTGCTGACCAGCGGAGAAAGAAAAAAGATCGTCAGTCCGGTGACGATACAGACGGCGAGGTAGGTTTCATCCCGGAGCGCCGCCACCGGCGTGGCGCCGATCATCATATCGCGAAGGATTCCGCCGCCGACGCCGACCGTGCAGGCGAACACCACGACTCCGAGCAAATCGAGCCGCAGCCGCACCCCGCGTACCGCGCCGGTTATCGCGAAAATCACGGTTCCGAGCAGGTCGAATCCGTAGATGATGGCCTCAAAGGTCCCCAAAGCGCCCTCCCCCGCGCGCACAGTTTCCGCAACAGAACGGCGAATACGCCGGCTGGATTCGAGCATGTCGCGCGCACAGTGTCTGAACTTCCCCGATCCAGCGCCGTCGCGGCCCGGAGCGACAAAAAAAACCGGAAACGCCATCCCGTGAAGGAGGTTTTCGTTTCCGGGTGATAACATAGCATTTCCGGGCGACAAAATCAAGGCCGCAATCCGGAGTTTCAGGCGTAGACTCCCAGCCGGCGGAAATGTTCAAGAATCATCTCGTAGCGTTCGAGACGCATGCCGGTGTAGACGCAGTTGCTGGTGGAGAAGATGTAGCCGCCTCCGGGCATGCCGTGGCGCAGCGCGTACTCGACGGAGGCGAGCACCTCTTCGTCGCTGCCGGTGTCGATCAATCCGCAGTTGACGTTACCGATCAGACAGATCCGGTCGCCGCAGCGCCGTTTGACTTCAGCGATATCGACGCCGCCCTGCGGATCAAGTGAATGAAGCGCATGCGGAGCGCAATCCACCAGCTGATCGAGAATCGGCATGATGTTGCCGTCGGTATGCTTGATGGTGTAGAATCCGAGTTCGCGGTATCCGGCAATCAGCTGTTTGAGGAAGGGGGCGATGAATATCGAAAATTGTTCCGGAGAGACGAACGGGTTGTCATTCATACAGTAGTCCGAACAGAGCGCAAAACCATCCAGTCCGCCGTCGCGCCGCAGGCGTTCAGCGCGTTCGAGCGCCTCATCGACCAGCCGCTGCGCGTTGTCGAGCATGCGTTGAGGTTCGTCGGCGAGCGCGTAGACAAACTCCAGAAACTGATCGCCGTCGGGAATGCTGTAGGTGGCGTCACCGTGCATCATCAGAAAATAACGGTTGCCGCTCTTTTTCCGGATCAGTTCGATCAGATGCAGCGCCTCCTCTCCGGTGTTCGGGTTCGGGTGGATGAAGATGGCGTCGTGACCGAAACGTTCGGCGGTGGCGAGATAGATATCCGCCATGTCTTCCCGGTGAAGCCGGCGTTCGCGCTCCGACATCTGCTGCCACTGGGAGTAGTCGCGGTGCAGCGGATGCACTTTGCCGAAAGCCTCCATCGTCAGAAAAAAGACCAGTTCAAATGTGGGCACACGACCGCACGGCGGGCGGCGTTCCAGCGCGGCGATGAGACGGTCGCGCGGCGAAATATCTGGGGTATTCACTTCTTGTTTTCCTCCCCTTCCGGGCGGCAGAATTTCCGGATTGCCTCCAACATCGGCGGATTATGGGACAATACCAGCGTTTCATAAAGTTCGACTTCATCGATGTCGTCACGTTTCATCAGCGCCTCCAGGTCGGAAAAAAATTTTTCTCCGACGGCCGCCGGACCGCCGAGCTCCCGGAACACCCCGAGCGAAACCTTCCGCCCGCCGGTGACTTCCTCCGTGAAATATTCGGGGAAATCCGCCCCCGATCATCACCACCCCGTCGATCGAACCATCCGCGAAATAACGCCGGTACAGCCACGGCAGCGGTCCGAACTGACGCGCATAATAATTCTCCGTCAGAGTTTCGCCGGGCGGGGCCTCCGGCACTCCGGAGAGGAAAACCGGTCGATCGCCGGAAATCGCCTTGCAGCGCCGGAAAAATTCCGCAACCGCCTCCGCCCGCAGTTCAAAGAGTTTCGCCCGGTCGGGAGAATCTGGATTGATATCTGCGCCGTAACGCTCCCGATAGGCGTCGCAGACTTCCGGATTGAAACCGAAATTCTCCGGATCGGTCACCGCGCTGTGGGTGCGGATGCTGAACATGAATCCATCGAAAGGATAAGTGGTGAGTTCGGCAAAGCGCGCCACTTTGTGTTCCATTGCCGCGGGAACGAGAAATTCCACCACCCCGCGATAATATGGATCGGGCGTCTCCTCCCCGACGACAAAGCCCATCTGCCAGGTGGAGTGATCCCAGGCGGTGGGCACAAACCGGTTGAAGTCCAGCTTGTTGCGTTCCTTGCCCGGATTGATGAAATCCGCCGTCCAACGGGTGGCGATCAATTCGCCGTCGCGGTTGTAGACCCGGTTCTGGCCGTACTGTTTTTCGAGTACCACCGTGAAGCCGTCGGCGGCCGGGAAGCCGTTGTGAGTCAACTTGATGTACGGATCGGAAATCTCCAGCCCATCGAAAATCATCTCGTTGAAGCCGTCGGCATTGACCCGCGTGGAGAAATCAAATGGCTTATCGTAACGGCGAAAGAGCACATTGTCGCTGCTGGTGTAGATCTGAACATCCTCCCGGCGCACCCGGATCGGCGGCAGTTTGCGCTGATTGACATGCACGATTCTGGCGACCGGCAGCCGCCGTGCATCGCGATTTACGGCAGCGAGCTGCGCCTCCGAAGGCATCAGCGCCGGATTCCGCCGGGAGTAACACTCCGGATGAGCAGCCAGCCAGGGGTCGCGCAGCGGAGCGAAAGCGTGGCGGCGGCCGAGCTCGAACTCCTCCGGCTTCTCCGGCACATAGACGACGCCGTAATCGTCAAATAAATTCTCCCAGGCCCAGACTTCCAGACCATATTTTTTACCGATCCGGATGGTTTCGGCCAGCGGATCATATTTCTCCAGGGTACGGATCAGCCGTCGCGCCTCCCGTCCTTCATTCCAGTGAAACGCACCATCGGCGCCGTAAATCGCCGAAACCCGGGTGGGGTAGAGCGTCTGTCCGCAGACATTCACCCGCAGGTAGATTTTGGAGATGCCCGCGTCGGCGAGTTCGCGGATCCGCTGTTCCCAGGCGGAAAGTTCATAATGATCCGCAGCGTCGAGGCTGTCGAAAAAAGCGTAGTCAAGAAAATCCACCGTAGTCGCCACCCGCGGCGCTGCAGCAAGATGAGCGCCGGTGATTGCGGCAATGATCACAAGAAGAGAACGAATACTCATACTATCACAAGATGATCGCAGTTTTGTCAACCAGATAACGCAATGCGAAAATCGGACTGTAGACTCCGCCATTCTGCAACAGACTCTGCAGTTCCGGCCCGGTCAGGCTCATCGAATGGCCGTCGGCGGCGGCGAGATTGATGCGGTCGTTGTGACGGGCCTGGGCAGCGTTATAGGTGCTCTCGAAGCTGGTCCAGTAAAATTCGCAGTCGTAGTTGTCGTCCCGGATGAAACTGTCCCAGAAAATCGGGAATTCCGAAGCAGCCTTGAGGCGCATGGTATGAACCCCCTCAAAATTATTTTTCGGATCAGCAAAGAAACAGGATTTTCCTTCTTCTGTCAAGCTCGACGTCCCGGGATCGAAACCGCCGTAAGTACCGTAGCTTTCGATATAGATTCCCTCGCGGATCGCCATGCGTCCGCCCATTGTCGGACAGCGGGCCGCGGGTGATTCGTCGGGAAGATAACCGCAGAAGTACATCAACCCCGCCCAGGTCGACATGTGGCGTCCGGGAGCCCCGGGCGTACCGAAGGGGGCGGTGCCGGAAAACTGCAACGTACAGAGATTGCCGCGGTTGTCGCCGGCATACATGGTGGCGGCGAGACCGGACTGTTTGAGGTTGCTGAGGCAGTTGCTGGTTTTCGCCGCCTCTCTCGCCTTGGAGAGTGCCGGCATCAACATGGCGGCGAGAATCGCGTTGATCGCGATCACCACCAGCAGTTCAATCAGTGTGAATGTGTGTTTCCTGCTCATACCCTGACCTCCCGATTGTTT
>CAKUKT010000042.1 GCA_934663655.1 uncultured Victivallaceae bacterium | reverse complement strand
TCTGCTGGCCTCGCTCTTTTTCCATGGAGTCGCCACCCGCGGCCAGTTGCTGAAAACGCTGAAACTCCGCCTCAACTCGCTGGTGGATTCCTGCGACCGTCTCGAAGCCGCCGGTCTGATCGAACGGGAAAATCCAGACCGGCGACGCAACGCCAGATTGCGGCTCGCCGCCGGACATTTCGGTGCACTCGGCCTCGAACACCGTTCCGATTCCCTGCGGATGATTCTGCTGGACATCTCCGGCGCGGTGGTTGCCTACGAGGAGCAGCAGCTCGCGCCCGATCACCGTCCCGAGGATCTGGCAGCGGCCGCCGCCCGTTTTCTCGTCAGTCACCCGGTTCCGGAGGTGGTGTCCATCGGAATGGCGGACTTCGGCATCGTCTCCCCGGGGCGGGGTATCGGAGTTTTCTCCGCCAACCACCCGAACTGGCGGGACGTGCCGCTGCGGGAAATTTTTTCGACATTGTCCGCGGATTTTACGCTGCTCACGCGCACCGAGGCGGATATGCTGGCCGAAGATTCCGACGGGGAACAGATATTTGTGCGCGTAAGTGATGGCATCGGCACGGCCATCACTCTCGACGGCGACGGTCTCCCCGCCCGCGGTATTCCCATTGCCGGTGAACTCGGCCACACCGTTTCGGTGCCGGGAGGCGCCCTCTGCCGGTGCGGAAACCGCGGCTGCCTCGAAACGGTGGCGGGGATGGCGGCGCTGCGCCATGCGGCCGGCGTCTCCTCCCTCGAAGAACTCGCCGCACGCGCCGCCGCCGGCGATCATCTGGTCGAAAATCTGCTGCGCGAAGGCGGCGAACATCTCGGGGTGGCTCTGGCCAACCTGGTGGTGCTCACCGGCATCACCGAGGTGGTGGTGAAAATGCCGCTCGAACTGCCCGCCTACGTCGAGGCGGCGACCACGGCGCTGCGGCGCGGCGTCATCTACCCCTTCAATTCCCGATTGACCGTCAAATTCGGCGTACTGGCCCGCGAAAGTTCCGCGCTGGGGGCGGCGCGGCTGGGGCGCCGGGAATACTTTGAGAGGATAAGCAGACTGTGAAACAAAACAATTATGACGATTGCCGGGAACTCGCCCGTAAAATCCGGTGCCACTGTCTCCGGATGGTGCATCGTGGACGCAGCGGACACATCGGCAGTATGCTTTCGATGGCGGATATCCTGCCGGTGCTCTATACCCGGATCCTCAGAACCTCCGCCACCGCGCCCCGGATGGCAGATCGTGACCGCTTCATTCTGAGCAAGGGTCACGGCGGCGCCGCACTCTTCGCGGTGCTGGCGGAACAGGGATTCTTTCCGTTGGAGTGGCTCGACACCTATTATCAGGACGGGGGAAAACTCTGCGGTCACATCTCCCACCATGTCCCCGGGGTGGAGTTCTCCACCGGTTCCCTCGGACACGGACTTCCCGTCGCCTGCGGGATGGCCATGGCCGCGAAACGCCGCGGCGCCGCCCATCGTATCTTCTGTCTGGTCAGTGACGGCGACTGTAACGAAGGTTCGACCTGGGAAGCAATCATGCTCGCGGCTCAGCACCTCGTGATGCTCATCGACTACAACCGGCTTCAGGCGCTGGGTTCTTCGGATGAGATCATCGATCTGCGTTCGCTGCCGGTCAAACTGGAGGCGTTCGGCTGGGCGGTGAGGGAGGCGGACGGCCATGATTACGGTGCGATCGAGGAGGCGTTGAGCGATCTTCCTGCCGTGGCCGGCCGTCCTACCGCAGTGATATTCGACACCATAAAAGGCAAAGGCGTCAGTTTCATGGAGAACCAATATCAGTGGCATTACGGCGGCCTGACCGATGAGTTGCTGGCGCAGGCGCTTCAAGAAGTGGAAACGGCAAAATGAGAAAAGCATTCAATCAGGAACTTTTGAAAATCGCAGCAGATGATGAACGCGTTCATCTGGTGCTGGCTGACATCGGCTATGGTGAAATCGAGGGATTCGCCCGCACGTTTCCGGAGCGTTTCATCAATTGCGGCGTCGCCGAGCAGAATATGACCGGCGTCGCCTGCGGGCTCGCGCTCGAAGGAAATATCGCGGTGACCTATTCGATAGCCAACTTCCCCACGTTGCGCTGCCTTGAACAGGTTCGCAACGATGTCTGCTACCACAACGCCAATGTCAAAATCGTGATCATCGGCGGCGGAATGGCCTACGGTGAACTCGGAATCTCCCACCACTCCACCGAAGATATCGCCATCATGCGCGCCCTGCCCAACATTGTGGTGCTCGCACCCGCGGACATTCCGGAAGCCCGCGCGGCGACCCGGGCCATGATGGCATATCCCGGTCCGGTCTATTTTCGTTGCGGCTACATGGGTGAACCCGATCTGCATCCGGAACCGGTGGAGTTCCGGATCGGCAGGGCGCTGCCGCTCGCTCCCGGCAACGATGCGGCGATCCTTTTTACCGGTACCATCGGCATCAACGCGGTGCGGGCGGCGGAGAAGCTCGCCCGCCGGGGTATACATTGCCGGGTGACCAGCCACCCGTCGATCAAGCCGATCGACCGGGAGGCGATTCTGCGCGACGCGGCGGAAACCGGCGCGATCCTCACCCTTGAGGAGCACAACCTCTCCGGGGGCTTCGGCAGTGCCGTGGCGGAGGTGCTGACGGATGCCGGCGGTTCCAGAATCAAGTTCAAACGCCTGGCCCTCCCGGATGTTTACGTCACTGAAATCGGCAGTCAGGCCTTTCTGCGGGACCGCTACGGGCTCGGTGTTGACGCGATCACCGATGCGGTTGTCGGAATGCTCAACATAAAATAATAAAAGATCAGGGTGAAAATATGAGCAAAGCATCAGACCATTTCTGGTTGTTCGGCGTTCGCCCCCATCAGGATGACACGCTGCTGAACGCACTCGGGAAAAAAGAGCGCAACTGGGGATCCCGGATAACTCCCGCGGAAGCGGCTTTCATGCTCGGGGTTCCCAACGTCATCATGGTGAACGCCCACGGGATTCCGGTACCGTTCACGAGCGAGGCGCGCCAGTACTGCGAAAGTTTCCGTCGGCTCAAACGGGTGATGTGGAGTGCCTGCGGGAGCGGCGGATTCCGAAGCGGCAACGAGGAGAAGTTCATCTGCGAGCTGGCGGAAAACTACCCGAATGTCGTCGGAGCGTTTCTGGATGATTTCTTCGGCGGTTACGGCACCCTGGAAGAGACCTCGCGCCTCGTCGATACACTGCGGACCATTCGCACCGATCTGGATCGCGCCCCCAGGCGGCTTCCGATTTATGCGGTGTGGTACGCGGGTAAAACGGACGGCGCCGACCCGCAGCTCTTCGATTACCTCGACGGGATCACGATCTGGACGTGGGACGCCGACGAACTGCCGGAACTGGAAAAGCGGTTTGAAAAAATTGAACAGAAATTTCCCCGCCATCGGAAACTCCTCGGTATATACATGTACGATTTTCCCAACCGTCGGGAGGTTCCCGCGGAATTGATGGCGCATCAGTGTGAACTCGGACTCTGCCTGATGCGTTCCGGTCGGCTGGACGGACTGATTTTCGAAGCCAATTCGGTCATGGGAGTCGGTCTCGGCTCCGAGAAATATCTGCGCGAATGGATCGATAGAACACGGGACATCGAACTTCCCGACACCATCGGCTTCGATGCCGGTCCAAGACAGGAAAGCCATTCATGAAACGCCTGAAAGATAAAACCATTCTCATCACCGGCGGCGCCGGCGGCATCGGTCGTGCCGGGGCGGAACTTTTCGCCTCGGAAGGAGCAAAGGTAATCATCGCCGACATCGACGAAAAAGCGGGACGGGCCGCCGAAAAGCCGGGGATCAGCTTCGTACCCTGCGACGTCTCCAATTCAGCGGACGTCCAGCGGGCAATCGCCGCAACCGGGGAAAAACTTGATGTGCTCTACAACAATGCCGGAGTTTTTCTGCCCGGCTGCGACGGCCGCCTCGCCGATATTACCGAGGAGAACTGGGACCGGATCATCGCAATCAACCTCAAAAGCGTTTATCTTTTCAGCAAATATTCGCTGCCGCTGCTGATGAAAAACGGCGGGGTGATCATCAATACCGCCAGCAGTGCCGGTCTCATCGGTATTCCCGACTGCGATGCCTACACCGCGACCAAGGGCGCCATCGTCCAGCTCACCAAATCTCTTGCGGTGGAATACGGGCCCTGCGGAGTTCGCGTCAACTGCATTGCTCCGGCCGCGATCATGACCCCGATGATGCGCCGGAGCAATCCGGAAAATTCCGATTTTGACGAGGAGCGCTTTCTGAAACTCCGTACCCCGCTGCGCCGTTACGGCACCCCGGAGGAAATCGCCGGAATCGCCCTCTTTCTCGCCTCGGACGAATCAAGTTATCTCAACGGCAGCATCATCGTCGCCGACGGCGGCATCACCGTCAACGGGGATCTCTCTAAAATCGCTTCCGGCTCATCACTCCCGGCGGGCCGGTTGCCGACAAGCTGATCCGGGACAACAGCGGACCTGACCAGATCTATTCCCGCGACAATCCGCTTGCAATCACATGCAACACCGCCGGGTTAAGCCAGGGGAGAATCGATATTGCCTGGTGATTGGCCGCGACTCGCCCCCGGCTTAATCCGGCGGTGGAAATGATTTCTCTTTCCGGTCGGCGTTTTCATTTGCAAGCACCGCATTGGAAGTGTATATTCTTTCTCCGGGAAAAACCAACCAAACCCGGCAGAGAGAGGATCACCGATGAACTGCGAACTCTTCAATTCCGACTGGCGCTTTTGCGATGGACCGCTATCCGGGGCCGAAGCCCTCGATTTCGACGATTCAAACTGGAGGCGTGTCGCCCTGCCCTTCGATTTTCTGATCGGCAAATCCTTCGATTCCCGCCACAGCGCCGGTCACGGCTACCTCCCGGGAGGAACCGGCTGGTACCGTCGCCATTTCCGGATCGACCTCCCCGAAGCAACTCGCCGCTTCATAGATTTCGAAGGCGTCAGCCGGTTGAGCCGCGTCTGGTGCAACGGCACCCTGCTCGGGTTCCGCCCCAATGGTTCGCTCGGGTGCGAATATGAACTCACCGGCCATCTCCGCCCCGGCGACAACGTCATCGCAGTATGCGCCGAAGTTCCGTCCCCATGCTGCCGCTGGTACCCCGGCGGCGGGATCTGCCGTGATGTGCGGATGCTCGTCACCGGTTCGCGCCGATTCCTGCGCCACGGGATTCATGTCGAAACCAGCGAACTCTCCGACCGTCTGGCCGGCGTTGCCGTCACCGCCGAAACCGACAGCGAACGGGGGAGCATCGCACTCGAACTGATCTCACCCGCCGGAACCATCATCGCCTCCGCCTCCCGGCATGTCGATGCCGACGGCGGCGCGAAGTTCGCTTTCGACATCCCCTCCCCCAGGCGCTGGGATGTCGATTCACCGCAGTTGTACACCCTGAACGCCCAGCTCATCGAACCCGACGGAGAAATTTCCGACCGCCGAACCCTGCGCTTCGGAGTGCGCGAAATCAAATTCACCCGCGACGACGGCTTTCATCTCAACGGCAGACGGGTTCAGATCCGGGGAGTGTGCCTGCATGAGAACTTCGGCTGTCTCGGCGGCGCGAACTTCCCCGACGCCCTCAGAAGACAGCTCGAAATCTTGCGCCGAATGGGATGCAACGCAATCCGCACCGCTCACAATCCCCCCTCCCCCCGGCTGCTCGATCTGTGCGATGAAACCGGCATGCTGGTGATGGACGAGGCCTTCGATGAATGGCGCGTCACCAAAGGAGCCGCCGGGTTCCGTCAGTGTGTCGATGCCACCGACATCGAAGCGACCATCCGGAGGTGGAACATTCCCGAGGACTATCACGGCTATTCCCACTACTTCGACGAATGGGCGGAGCGCGACCTCAGCGAATTTGTCCGCCGCGACCGCCATCACCCGTCGGTGGTGCTCTGGAGCATCGGCAATGAGATTCTTGAACAAGCCACCCCGGCGGGAGCTGAAACCGCCCGTTTTCTCACCGCGATAATCCATCGTCTGGATCCTTCCCGCCCCGTGACCGCCGGCGTCAGCGATACTCCCGGCGCGCTCTCCGGAGGGATGGGGGCGGCGCTGGATGTGTTCGGGATCAACTATACCCCGCAGCACTACCGCCTCGCCCATGCCCACCACCGGGTGATCGGTTCCGAAACGGTGGCCTCGGAATACAGCCGCGGCGAATATCTCTTCGACACCTCCCGGCGTGACTGGCGTTTTGCGGAGGCGCTCTCCCCGCGGCGGCTGGATTGGGACGGTAACGAAATCGAAGCTCCCGACGCCTCGATCAGCGTTCCGCCGCGCCCCGGTTGCAGCTGTCACCGGGATACGGCTTTCATGACCAACGTGGCCGGAACTCCGGTGGAACTGGCGCTGGCGACGCAGGAGGCAATGGACTTCTCCGCCGGAGAATTTGTCTGGAGCGGGTTCGACTATCTCGGCGAACCCTTCTGCGCCGTTGACGGCATCCGCTGGCCGCAGCGTTCCAGCAACTCCGGCCTGGTCGACACCGCGGGCTTTCCCAAGGATGTCTACCACCTCTACCGGAGCTGCTGGAGTTCGGAACCGATGGCCTATCTGATGCCGCACTGGAGCTGGCCGGATGCGGCGGGGAGCCGTCTGCCGGTGCGTTGCTTCACCAACGGTGATGAAGCTGAACTCTTTCTCAACGGGCGTTCGCTCGGCGTTCGCCACTTCGCCGACACCCGGCGCCGCTTTCTGGAATGGTTCGTCGAATATGAGCCCGGAACCCTCCGGGTAGTGGCCAAACGCAACGGCAAATTCCATGCGGAATATACTTTGAAAACCGCCGGTGATCCGGAGAAAATCGAACTCCTCTGCCCCGCGGATTCATTCGGCGGTCCGGATAACGAACTGGCCTTCGTAACCATCCGTTCAGTGGACGGCGCCGGTACGGTGACCCCGGATGCGAATTTTCCGGTGCTGCTCACCCTTTCCGGCCCCGGGGAACTGCTCGGCGTCGACAACGGCGACAGCCTCGGTCATGATGCCTTCACCGGCAATATGATCCATCTCTACCACGGCCTCGCCCTGGCGGTGCTGCGGGCACTACCCGGTCAAACCGGACGATTGATGCTCACCGCGACGACACCGGAGGGAATGGGTTCGGTGCTCGAACTGCAGGTTACCCCCTGAACAGCGGGAATTCTCGCCGGAGCATCGGGACGAATGCGTCCGCGACCAGCTGCTGCCGTTCAGCAGCGCGTTTTCCCATTTTCCCCCGTCCCGGAACACCGAACCACTCCTGTTCCCCCCGGGATGAACTTGACAAACCGGTCGCGGAATGCTATTTTTTTATCGGTGTATGAAGAGGAAATGATTTCAATCGCGTTCCGCCGCCGGATTTCGGATTTTTCCGGCGCACCAGAGAGAAATGAGTTACGGTTTTGCAGAACTTGCCTTCAGCTTCGGACTGACGCTCTTCGCCGGCATGGCGACCGCGATCGGCAGCTGCATTGCGTTCTTTTTCAAACGGACCAACACCCGTTTTCTCGCTTTTGCGCTCGGACTTTCCGGCGGGGTGATGATCTACATTTCCCTGGTTGAACTGCTCGCCGACGCCCGGTTGCGGCTCGCGGAGTTGTACGGAGAACGTGCCGGCGGTCTCGCCGCCACCGCCGCCTTTTTCGGCGGTATCGCGCTGGCACTGCTGATCGACAAGCTGGTTCCCTCGGAGGAAAACCCGCACGAAGTTCACCGGCTGGAGGAGATGGAAAACAATTCCGACCATTCCCGGCGGCTGCTGCGCAGCGGGACGCTTTTTGCGCTGGCGCTGGCGATCCACAACTTTCCCGAAGGCATGGCGGTATTCATCTCCTCGCTGGACAATCCCGCCACCGGCGTCTCGATCGCCGTCGCGATCGCCATCCACAACATCCCCGAAGGGATCACCGTCTCGGTGCCGATCTACCATGCCACCGGCAGACGCGGGAAAGCCTTTCTCTGGTCGGCGCTCTCCGGCATGGCCGAACCGCTGGGCGCGGCCATCGCCTGGGCGGTGCTGGCGCCGTTTCTGTCGGCGACCTTGCTGTCAGCGGTATTCGCCCTGGCGGCGGGCATCATGGTATTCATCACCTTCGACGAACTGCTGCCGCTGGCGGAAACCTGCGGCGAACACCACCTGGCCATCGGAGGAATCGTTTCGGGAATGCTGATAATGGCACTATCGTTAATCTCATAAAATCAACCGATTTTCACCAGCGGAACGGCGCGAAAGTTCGGGAAAGCCCCTATTTCCAGACCGCCTTTCCGCAAAGCAAAAACAGGAGAACTCAATCATGGAACTCAAGGGATCGAAAACCGCCGCCAACCTCGCCTACGCTTTCGCAGGAGAATCCCAGGCGCGCAACAAGTACACCTATTTCGCCAGTCGCGCCCGCAAGGACGGCTACGAACAGATCGCGGCCATCTTTGAAGAGACCGCCAACAACGAAAAAGAACACGCCAAACTCTGGTACAAGGCGCTCTTCGGCATCGGCGATACCGCCGCCAACCTCGAAACCGCCGCCGCCGGCGAACATGAGGAATGGACCGAAATGTACAAGAACTTCGCCGAAGTGGCGCGCGAAGAGGGTTTCACCGACCTCGCCGATCAGTTCGCCGCGGTCGCGCAGATCGAAAAGCGCCACGAGGAGCGCTATCGCAAACTGGCCGCCAATATCGCCAGCGGAGAAGTCTGGGTCAAGACCGGTCCCAACCGCTGGGAATGCCGTAATTGCGGACATGTCTACATCGGCGAGAAGGCTCCGGATATCTGCCCGGTCTGCAAGCATCCGCGCGCCTATTTCCAGATCGAACCGCTCAACTACTGAGCAATCTTTGCGGTAAAATAAACGCGGGATCCGGAGCTGATTTCAACTCCGGATCCCCTTTTTCATCCCGGCACAACCGCTCAGCGGCTGCCCACAATCAACGCCTCGGGAATCCACTGGAAATCCCCGGCGTCGCCGATGCCGACCGTCCAGCGGATTTCCGACTCATTGCCGGCCGGGGCAACCCCTGCCAGCAGTTCATGTTCCCCCGCCTCCAGTTCGAGGTCGGCGAACTGACTCACCGGACAGTGGTGGAATGACGGCTGACACCAGCCGCCGTCGCGCCCAAATGCAAAAGTTCCATCCACCCAGACCCGTGACAACGAAACGGTACAGAACATCACCCGCACCCGCCGCCGTTCCTCAAGGTGAAACCCGAACCGCATCATATACAGCGAATTGAGCGGAACCTCCGACGCCGCAATCGCGCCATTCGACCCCGGAAACACCCGGCGAACCGTCTCCGCGGGCAGCTTCGCCGGAACTTTGCGGTCGTCGTGACGGATCCAGCCCCGGAAAAGTCCGCAGTCGGCAGCCAGCGCAAACCGGGAGAAATCCACCTCCGGCTCGACCAGATTCTGCGGCCGCAGCGTCACCCGTTCCCGGAGTTCCAGCAGCAGATCGACAAATCCGTCGATCGTATCCGGAGGCGTGACTCCGACAATCCCGGGTGAGAGCACCAGTTTGCGCCCGATCGGCTTCAGCCATTCCGAACCGATGCAGTCGGGGTCGAGCAAGCCGAGCACCGCGCCAACCGTCGCCCCGGTACAGTCGGTGTCCTTGCCGCAGTTCACCGCCATGCAGACCGATTGGCCGAAATCCCCTTTCCCCAGCAGCAGCGCCATCACCGAAAACCCGAGATTCATCGGCGCATTGGTGAAATCTTCGCTGCCGTGATGGGCCAGAATCAACCCCAGCACCTCCGCCCAGGTTCGCCGCTGCGAACACCAGACCCGGACATCCCGAACCACCCGCGACACCGCGCAGTCCGCCGGAATTACCGCCAACCCGGCATCCAGAATTTCATCCAGCGTCCCGGAAGAGAAGGCCGCACTCTCCAGCGCCGCCATGAACATCGCCGCATCGATCCCGGTTCCGGTGTGATCAACCATCGCATCCTCGCGGGCATAAGCCGCCGCGAGTTCCGGATTTCCCGGCGCCAGACACGCCCAGATCTCGCTGCGAATCGCCGCTCCGATGCCGCTGGTGAACCAGTTGTCGTAACCGCCGCTCGCTCCCGCCGGGATCCCCAGCTTGAGATTGCGGATGGCAATACCGTATTCACTCCAGGGGAAATGTACATGGCGCAACCACCCGCCGCCGAGCAGCTCCCGCGACACCACCGGATTGTCCTCTCCAGCCAGCAGATACGCCCAGACCACCTGCAGATCCAGATCGTCGTTGGGAATCATATCCTCCGGCACCGGATCGTAAAAGGTCAACCCGAGCGGTCCTTCGTAACCCTCGTAAGGCTGCCCCAGCGTACCACCGGCCGCCTTGCCGAGAAAACAGCCGAGCATCCGGCGCCGCAAACTGTTTTTATCCATGCTCATTCCCTGAGATTCTTCAATGTTTCGGCAATCAAGCGTTCCGCGGTGTCCTCGCGCGGAGAACCGCCGACCACCGGCAGCACTTCATAACCGCCGCGATCGAAGCACTCCGGCATCGCGATATAACCGCATTCTCCTTGCGCCAGCGAGATGATAACCGTCCGGCCGAACGGCGATTTCGCCCGGATCGCCCGGGCAATGCCGTTGAAGGGTTCGCCGGGAAGCGACACAAACGCCAGTTCCTTACCCAGCTTGATGGCAGTAAGTTCAAACCGGCGGGATTTTCCCGAACAAACCTGCGCGTATTCAATCAGACTGGCGGCAAAGAAACGCGCCACCGCTCCGCTCCCGGAAGCAATTCCTTCACTGGTCATGCTTCCGGATTCATTCTCCTCCGGCACCGTTGCAAGCAGCTCCTTTGCCGCGGCCAGCTTCTCCGCGGGAATATCCCGATAGGGAATTTCCAGGCTCCGGCAGCTGACCTCGATCCGGTCCGCTTCGACCGGCTGCAGTCCGTTCAGCAGTCCGAGCACGATCTTCGCATACCCGCGCCCGATCCGGAGCGCTTCCTCGTAGCAGCTCTGATTGAAGTCAGCGCGGATATCGAAGTGGTTGATGTCTCCGGAGGCGTCGATAAAGGTCATCACCGGCACATCTTCTCCCAGCTGATACTGGATCTCCCGCTCCATTCTGCCGGGCCAGTCCGCCGAAACCAGATCCCCGTCGATCGTGTCGGTATGGTTGGCGAGATTCACCATCACCGCCGCCAGCCGCCCCTCCTGACGTACTCCGAGCACCGTCACCGTACGGTCGAAATCGCTCTCCGGTTTCACCACGTCGGGATTGTTGCGGCCGGGGTTGGTCACCACAGTACCGTTCTTCATCCAGTAGCGACGGACGAAGGAGAAGGGATTCTCCGTACCGGAATTGATCAGAAGTTCGCCGGGCGCAAGTCCGGCTGCGGCGGTTCTGACCGCGGCGACGCTCTTGGCCTTGAGCACCTCGACATATTCCGGTGCGAAGGGCAGACCGAAAAACTCCGAGAACTGCGGCCCGGTGTGGGTGTGGATCGCCGAATAAATCAACCGATCGGCAAAATCAAATCCCGCCTTTTTCACTTCGGAACGGATCTCCTCGACCGCTTCGACAGTGAGAAAACAGAGGTCGTAAACCAGAAATCCGGTCGTCACCCCGTCCTTTTCCATCAGCAACGCCTTGACGAAAAGATCATCGAGCACTCCGCGATTGGGCCGCGCATTGAAATATCCGGCCAGGCCGATTCCGCGTTTCGGGGTTATCACCTCCCGGCCAAATCCGAAATTAAACATGGTTGAATACTCCTGTTTCTTTATGGTTGCGGCGTCCGGAGATTTTTCACGGACTCCTCGATCAATATATCAGCGGCCTCGTAACACAACGAATCGCCGATGGCCAGCGGTTCATAACCGCCGACGGCAAAGCACTCCGGCATCGGAATGTAACCGCACGGTCCCTGCGCCAGCGCGACCACCATCGTGTGGCGGAAGGGCGAACGCAGTTTGATCGCACTCGAAACCGCATGAAACGGTTCCCCCGGCAGTGAAGCGAGCACCAGTTCGTCATTGAAAACAATCGCGGTGAGTTCGCAGGGATAGGGTTCACGGCCGACATTGTCCGTGCAGGCAAGCGTGCGTTCGGCGAAAAAACGCCGCACCGCAGGATCGGTCAGCCGGAAGTCCTCCCGGATCACGAGATCCGCCGGTATCGAATCACGTTCCCGCCGGGCAGCCTCCAGCTCCTCTGCCGGAAGCACCCGGTAGGGAATGCCGAAACAACGGCGCCGCACCGCAAAATTACTGACTTTCACCGGTTCAAGTTCGTCGATCATCTCCAGCGCGATCCGCCCGTAATGGCGTCCCCAGGCCAGCGCGCCTTCTCGATAACGGTCGGCGGGAGTTCCGTCGGAAGCGGGGGCGGGATGGAAGACATCGATCTGATTGATATCTCCGGATGCGTCAACCAGGGCGAAGACCGGCAGATCATGGCCGAGTTCGTGCTGGATTTCCCGTTCCATCCGGCCATGCCAGTCCGCCGAAACGAAACAGCCGCCGATGGAATCGCCATGGTTGGCGAGATTCACAAACAGCGCGGTCAACCGCCCCTCCTGCCGGACCGCCAGCAGGTTGAAGGAACGGTCCGGTTCGCTCTCCGGACGGATCACCTCAGGGTTGTTGCGGCCGGGATTGGTGCGCACCGTCCCGTTCTTCTGCCGGAAACGGCGCACAAACGCCAGATCATTGCGGTATCCGGAGGCGAACTCCAGTTCCGCATCCGCGAGATTATCCCGGGCCCGAACCACCGCGCGCACACATTGTTCGACCACCCGGCGCAGAAATTCGTCGGTGCCGAACCCACGTTTGAAGGTGTGTCCGCCGGTGTGGCTGTGGGTCGCACTGAAAATCAGGTTGTCACCGAAGTCAATCCCGGCTTCCCGGAGTGCGGCCCGGATATCCCGGATAAGTTCCAGCGTCAGCCCCAGCAGGTCGAACACCACCAC